>JAGWVP010000007.1 GCA_018970825.1 bacterium
GCAAGATGAAGATCGGCATCGGCATCGGCGAGATCGCGGGCAGCCCCGCCACGATCGACGACCTCGTCGGGCAGGTGAAGCAGGCGGAGGCGGACGGCTTCGACTCGGCCTGGTTCGCGCAGATCTTCGGTGTCGACGCGATCACGGCGTGCGCCCTCGCCGGCCGCGAGACGAGCCGGATCGAGCTCGGGACTGCCGTCGTCCCGACCTATCCCCGCCACCCGACCGCGATGGCGACGCAGGCGCTCACCGCGAACGCCGCCTGCCGCGGGCGCTTCGCGCTCGGCATCGGGCTCTCCCACCAGCTGGTCATCGAGGGGATGCTTGGTCTGTCCTTCGCGAAGCCCTTCACCCACATGCGCGAGTACGTCTCGGTGCTCCGTCCTTTGCTCGAGCAGGGATCCGCCAGCTTCTCGGGCAGCGAGTTCCGGGTGAACGCGAACGTCTCGGTGACGGGCGCGACGCCGCCGCCGCTGCTCGTCGCGGCTCTCGCGCCGAAGATGCTGGCGCTCGCGGGCACGGAGGCCGCCGGCACGATCACCTGGATGACCGGGCCGCGCACGTTGCGCGAGCACACGATCCCCAGCATCTCCGAGGCCGCCGCGAAGGCCGGTCGCCCCGCGCCGCGCGTCGTCTGCGGGCTCCCGATCGCCGTGTGCGACGACGCCGCGGGCGCCCGCGAGAAGGCCGGTCGAGCCTTCTCGGTCTACGGCATGCTGCCGTCCTACCGGGCGATGATGGACCGCGAGGGCGTCGAGGGCCCAGCCCAGCTCGCGATCGTCGGCGACGAGGCCGCGGTGCGCGGCCAGCTCGACGCGCTCGAGTCGATCGGCGTCACCGACTTCCTCGCCGCGCCGTTCCCGGCCGACGGAGACGCGCGCGCCTCGATCGCCCGGACGCGCGCCCTGCTCGTGGACCTCGTCCGGGCGCGCTGACGTGAAGGTCGGCATCCCGCTCTTCATGCTCCGGCACGAGCAGCTCGTGCCGATCGCGGAGGTGGCCGAGGAGGTCGGTCTCGAGTCGGTGTGGATGCCCGAGCACCTCGTCTTCCCCGCGGTCGTCCGCAGCCGCTACCCCTACGCGGAAGACGGCACGCCGCCCGCCATCCGGCCGGAGACGCCGCTGCTCGACCCGCTGATCGTGCTGGCGCAGGTCGCCGCGCGCACCTCGCGGCTGCGGCTCGGCACGAACGTCTACGTCCTGCCACTGCGACACCCGATCGCGGTCGCGCGGATGGCGACCACGCTCGACGTGCTCTCCGGCGGCCGCTTCTCGTTCGGCGTCGGCGCCGGCTGGCTCGAGGAGGAGTTCGAGGCGGTCGGCGCGGAGTTCTCGCGCCGGGGCGCGCTCGTCCGCGAGTCGGTGCGCGCGATGAAGGCGTTGTGGACGGAAGCGGAGCCGACCTTCCGCGGCCGGACGTGGTCGTTCGGGCCGGTGCGCTTCGAGCCCAAGCCGGTGCAGAAGCCGCATCCCCCGATCCTCGTCGGCGGCGAGAGCGAAGCCGCGATCCGGCGTGCGGCGGCGATCGGAGACGGCTGGTACGGGGTGCGCCATACGCCGGAGAGCGTCGGACCGCAGGTCGAGCGGCTTCGCGCGGAACTCGCGGTAGCGGGACGGGGCGGCGTGCCGTTCGAGATCACCGTGAGCACGAGCGCCGCCGCCCTCGACCGCGACGCCCTGCGACGCTTCGAGGACGCGGGCGTCGACCGCGTCGTGGCCCTTCCCTGGTCCCGTGCGCGGGAGGCCGAGGACGCCGTGCGCCGGTTCGCCGGCAGGCTCCTCGGCTGAGAGGCCGATCGCGTCCCGCGGCGCTCCCCGGTCGGGCCGCGCCGCGCTAGCATCGGGTTCGGGCCGGCTCGCCCTCGGGGCATCGTCGATGCCGGCCGGGAGGAGGATCCGTGACTCGTCGTCTCGCCCGCCGCATCGCGTTCGCGCTCGCGCTCGTCTCCGCGCTGGTCCCCGGTGCTCGCCCCGCGTGCGCGCGCGAGTTCCGCACGATCGGCACTCTCTGGGTGCCGGAGATCGAATCCGTCCGGGGGCTGCCCGTGGTCTCGTTCTCGCAGCTCTCGGACACCGGTTCGCGAGGGGCCCCGTGGCTCCAGCCGCTGCGGCTGACGAAGCGTCTCGACGCCGGGTCGCCGCTCCTGCTCGAAGCGATGGCTATGGGCCGTCGCCTCCAGACGGTGCAGGTGCGCCTGCAGGCGAGCGGTCCACAGCCGCAGGTCGACTGGACGCTGAGCGACGTCGTGGTGGTCGCCCACGAGGTCGGACCCGCCAAGAACGATCCGACGATCTACGAGACCATCTCCCTTCGCCCCGCGAGGATGAGAATGGACGTCTCGACGGCGAGCGGGACGGTGGGGACCTGCTGGGACTGGGCTCAGCGTCGTCCCTGCTGACGGAGATTCACCGGTTCGGACCGACGCTCGGGACGCCGTTTTCGACGGCGTCCCGGAATCTCGGATCCGGCCGGGTGGTCCGCAGGAATCAGGCCTGGCGGATGTCCATCAGCGACATCACCTCGCGTCGAGCATCGCCGTCGCGGCGGTAGTGGCCGCGCACCCCGAGGGTGCGCGTGACGGCGCCGGGCTTCTTTGCACCGCGGAGCCTCATGCAGAGGTGCTCCGCCTCCAGCACGACGCAGATGCCGCGCGGGGCGAGGTGCTCCTCGAGGGCGTCGCAGATCTGCTCCGTCAGCCGCTCCTGCAACTGGGGCCGCCGCGCGAAGACGTCGACCGTGCGCGCGAGCTTCGAGAGTCCGACGACCCGGTCGCTCGACGGCAGGTAGGCGACGTGGGCCTTGCCGAAGAAGGGCAGGAAGTGGTGCTCGCAGGTGCTGTGGAACTCGATGCCGCTCACGACCACGGCCTGCTGCGTCGCCTGCTCGAAGGCGGTGGCCAGGTGTCGTGACGGGTCCTCGGAAAGACCGGAGAAGAGTTCGCCGTAGGCCTTGGCCACCCGGCGAGGCGTATCCCGGAGGCCGTCCCGATCGGGGTTCTCGCCGATCGCGAGCAGGATCTCGCGGAACGCCCGCTCGATGCGGGGCACGTCGACGGCAGCGGGAAGGGCGGGCGGGGTGGAAGCGGGCGCATCCTCGCCTCGGCTTCGCAGTCGCCGCGTGAGGGCGGCGTTCCAGTCGAGGATGGTTCCCTCGGCCGGGGCCGCGGACAGGGGGATGAAGGGCATCGCTGCCTCTTCGAGGCGGAGGGCCGAATCGTTCAAATCGTTCATAACGGTCAGAATAGTCGGATCGGTGCCGGGGTCAAGGGGGAAAGCCCCGTCGGTAACGGCATGACTTCCCTCGGGGAAGGCCTCCCCCCGGGCGCAGCCGGGTATCGGCGCCGGATCCTGCCACCCCGCTGCAAGCCATCGGTGCCTGCCTCGGGGCATCGCGAATGGTTTTGATGCTTTCCGACCCGGGCCGGTTCGGGCATCATCCGGCCCGAAGGAAGGAGGACTTCCCCATGCTCAGGATCCTGACCCTTGCCTTCGCGACCCTGCTGCTCGTGACGACGGAGGCAGACGCGACCCGCCCGACGAAGGGCCGACCGATCAAGACCGGCCAGACGACGAGCCGCGGCCCGGGCAGCGACGGCGACCTGCAGACGGGCCTGTCTCCGATGCTGAAGGACCTAGGGAACGGCGTCATCAAGGACCAGCGCACGGGACTCTTCTGGGAAAAGAAGTCCGACGACGCGTCGATTCACGACAAGGACTTCAGCTACTCCTGGGGACAGGGCGTGAGCCCGTATTCGATGAACGGGACGATGGTCACGGTCTTCCTCGCGTCCCTGAACACGCCGCCGTGCTTCGGAGGCTTTTGCGACTGGCGGATCCCGAACATCAAGGAACTGCTGTCGCTCGTCGACTACGGCACCCCGTACCCCAAGACCTTCGGTGCCTTCGACACGGGCTGCGCGGCCAGCTGCACCGTGAAGACCTGCAGTTGTACGCGAGACGGTCGGTACTGGTCGTCGACGTCGGACTGGGCGGGCGCAGATTACGCGTGGTACGTGAACTTCAGCTTCGGCAATGGCGGCACCGCCGGGAAGACGACGAACTACTACGTCCGTGCCGTTCGCGGCGGCTCGTGACTTGACCCTTTGACTCCGGCCTCCGGTGCCCACGCGGTGCCGGGTGGCCGGATCGGCTTGGTGCCCGGCATCCCTGCGGTGCCGCGCCGCCCGTCCTCCCCGGTCTTCGCGTGCAGGGCAGGAGCCCCCCGCCCGACCTGAGCGAGTGTCTGGCCTCGGCGGCCGGGGCGAGGCAGCCAGCGCCCCAGGGGTGGGCCGGCCATCGCCCCGGGACCCGGTCGGTCAGCGGCCCCCGGTTGCCTGCGCGAAGCGCGCCGCCCGGACGTCGACACCGCGAGCCGGGGGCAGGGAGGCCGCGGCGCTCTCGGCGGCGGCAGCCCGATCCGCCCCCGAGGGGTGGTCGCTCGTGAAGCCGCCGCCGTCGAAGTTCACGCGCCGCAGCAGGGTGGCGAGAGCCTTGGGCGAGTACCCGGTCTCGGCGAGCAACTGCACGGCGAGGCGGTCGGCCTCGGCCTCCTGCTCGCGGCTGAAGCCCTTCGTGACGACCTCGGTCACGACCTCCTGCACCGACGAACCGAACAGCCCGGTGAGCTTCGACTGCGACCCGCGAGTCATCTCGGTCCCGACGATGTTCGCGGCCTCCGCGAGGTTGCTCTCGCGGATCGCCGTGAGCCCGTGGTGGAGCTGCACGTGCGCGATCTCGTGCGCGAGTGCGGCCGCGAGCTCGTCCTCGTCGGTCGCGGCGCCGACCAGCCCGCGGGTGACGAACACGTAGCCGCCGGGCGCGGCGATCGCGTTCACCGTCGACGACTCCATGAGCGTGAAGCGGTAGCCCTGGAAGGTCTCGCCGACGCTCGGCGACGACAGCACGATCGCCTGGCCGACGTCGGAGACGTAGTCGTCGAGTCTTGCGTCCGACGACACGCGCATCGAGGGCTTGGCGACGATCTCCGCCGCGACGCTGCGGCCGATGAAGTGCTCCTGCTCCGGGGTGACCGGCGCCGCCGCGCGCACGACGTGGCTTCCCGCGCGAAGCCCCTGCTGGACCTGGGTGATCGCGCCGGTCATGCCGGTCATCGGCTTCGCGATCTCGAGCGCCTGGTCGACCGCGGCGCAGCCGCCGAGCCCGAGTGCGAGCGAGAGCGCGGCGCCGATGCCGCGGGCGGACGTCCGGAATCCCGTCGCGGTCCTCATCGCGCACCTCCCGAGAGCTGGCCGGCGCGAGCGAACGCGGCGATCGCGGCCTCGTCGGGGCGCTGTGCGTCGATCCGGTCGATCGTCGCGAAGGCCGCCGCGAGCTGTGGTCGGCTCGCGCGGAACGACTGCTCGGTCGCGGAGTCGAAGCCCTTCTGTCCGGCGCTCCGCTCGCTCGCCTCGACCTCGCTGCCGGTCAGCGCGCGGGCCATCGCGAGGCCACCGCTGCCGCCGCGCGAGATCGCGCTCTCGTGGAGCCAGCCCTCGACGCCGCCCGCCGACACGCGGACCCAGGGGGCCTCGGTGCGGAGGACCGTCACGCTCTCGCCCGAGTGCAGCACCCGGAGCGTCTCGCCGAATTTCGTCTTGGTCGCTCGCAGGCGCGCCTCGGCGGACGCGATGCGTGCCTCCTCGGCCGCGTGAGCGGTCGCGCATCCGAACCAGAGCGCGACCAGCAGGATTGCCGTCCACGCGGAGAGCCGTCGCATGCGATCCTCCTTCGAGCCGGGGGCCCGGGTCCCCGGGCCGCGACGGCCCGAACGCTCGCAGCGCCGACGCGCCGGGTCAAGCAGGCGGGCCACGGGGGTGCCGACGGTTCTCATCGGGAGACTCCCCGGGCAGCCGGAAGGGCCCTCGCTCGCGTCTCGGCGGCGAGCCGATCGGGGTTCGGTCGTCCCTCGAGGCCGGAGAGGATGCCCTCGACGTCGGCGACCCCGCGGTTCTGACCGAGCTTCGCCTTGCCCTCGATGCGCTCGACCTCGATCTCGAGGCCGACGATGCCGCGCAGGAGCGTGTCGATCCACTCCGGGGGAGCATCGGACACCGACCAGGGGACCGCCATCTCGCGCTCGTGCCGATCGGTCAGATCGCGGACGTGGTCCGCGAGCCAGCGCGCGTCGTCGACCCGGCGAAGGCGCCCCCGGACCTGCACCGTGACGTAGTTCCACGTCGGGACGGCGCGATGGTGCTCGGCCTTCGACGGGTACCAGGAAGGACTCACGTAGCCGTCCGCCACGTCGAAGAGGACGAGCGCGGTCACGCCGTTGCGCGCGATCTCTGCGATCGGGTTCGCCCGGGCGCAGTGGCCGCGAAGGCGGCCGGGGGGCTCGGCATCGACGAGCCACGGCAGGAGCGAGGCCTCGAGACCCTCGGGCGACGGAACGACGAGAGTCCCGGCGGAGCGTCGGGCGGCGATCCGGAACAGCTCGTCGCGGTCGTCGATGCGGAAGTGCGCGGGTGCGTACATGCGACTCTCCCCCCGGCTGCGGTCACTTCTCGTCGAGCGTCCAGACCGGGTCGACGTGCCGGCCGTCGTGCCCGTCGAGTCGAGCGAGCCAGCGCCGGGAGGGCTCGTCGTCGGGTCGTTCCGCGAGCACCGACTCGAACCCGTTGCGGGCCGCCGCGAGGTCGCCCCGCTCGACGGCCTCGATCGCCCCGCGAAAGCGCGGGACCCACGTGGGCTCGGGCCCGGTCGCGACGAGTTCGTGGACGGCGACGGGCTCCGCGCGGCCCTTCACGCGGAGCCGAGCGAGCGGCCGGAAGCCGAGGCCGTCGCCGCCGGCCGCGCGCGTCGCCTCGCTGGCGAGGATCCGCGTCCCGAACGCCTTGTTCGCGCCCTCGAGGCGCGAGGCGAGGTTCACCGCGTCGCCGATGATCGTGTAGTCGAAGTGGCGCTTCGAGCCCATGTTGCCCACCACCATGGGCCCGGTGTTGAGGCCGATCCTCATCCGGGGGCGGGGCCAGCCGCGACGCGCGCATTCCTCGCCGAACGAAGCGCACACCTCCTGGCAGCGCAGGGCCGCCTCGCAGGCTCGGCGCGCGTGGTCGGGCTGGTCGAGCGGGGCGTTCCAGAAGGCGATGATCGCGTCCCCCTCGTACTTGTCGATCACGCCGCCCGCGTCGAGGATCGCGTCGGTACACAGCGAGAGGTACTCGTTCAGGAACTCGACGAGCGTCGCCGCGTCCATCGACTCGCTGAAGGTCGTGAAGCCCTCGAGGTCGGAGAAGAACGCCGTCATCTCGCGACGTTCCCCGCCGAGCCGCAGCTTTTCGGGATGCGCCTGCAGTTCGCGCACGACCTCCGGGGAGACGTACTGCGAGAACATGCGCCCGATCTCGCGCTTCTGCCGGCCCTCGGTCAGGTAGAGCCACACGTTCGAGGCCGCGAGGCCGACGGAGGCGCCGAGCACCGGTCCGAACAGCGGCAGGAGTCGCCCGGACCTCAGGGCGATCGCGGCGAGCGCGGCCCAGGCGAGCGCCGCCGCCGGGCCTGCCAGGGCCGCGGCGACGGGGCTCCCGGGCAGGATGGACAGCAGCGCGGTCGCGAATGCGACGAGGGCCGCGGGGAGGAGGGCCGCGGCCTCTCCCCGCGGCCACGGTGCGAGCGCGTCTCCGCGCAGCAGTCCGTCGATCGCGGTCGCATGGATCTCGGGCCCGAGGAAGGTGCCGGACACCGGCGTCACCTCCACGTCCTCCTTGCCCGGGGCGTTGACGCCCACGATCACGATCCGGCCCTCGAACCGGCGCCGGTCTTCCGCGGCGACCGGGGCGCCCTCGGCATGCCGGAACGCGGCCGCGAGGAGGTCCGCGACGTGGACGCTCGGAAACGAGATTCCGCCCGGGGTGCGCGGCGGGTCGGGGCGGCGGAAGCGCAGCACGAGCCGCCCGTCGCGATCGAGCGGGACCGAGCGGTCGCCGAGGCGGAGCGAGCCGTCCTCGAACACGAGCGCCTTCGCGCCGAGGTGGCGCATGACGACGCGCACCGCGAGCGACGCGACGGGCTCGCCATCGACGAGGGTCAGGGGCGCCATCCGCCGGACCAACTCGTCGGCGTCGCCGCTCACCTCCGCGAGGCCGATCGCGTCGGTGCGCCGGGAGATCGCTTCGACCGGCGGCACGAGTCTCCTCCGGCGGGGCGGCGAGCCCGGTTCTCCGTCGACCTCGACCCGTGCCGCGCGCATCGCGAAGCGCGCCGCCTCCGTCTCGTCGTCGTGCGCCGAGGTGCGTGCGGTCGGGTCGACCGGCAGCGAGGAAGTCCCTGCCCCGAGAACGACGCGGCCCGAGGCCGCGATCGCCTCCCCGAGCGCGCGGTCGTCCTCCGGGTAGCGCGAGGGTTCCGTGAAGAAGAGATCGAAGGCGACGACCGAGGCCCCCGCGTCCGCGAGCCATCGAGCGAGAACCGCCCAGTACTCGCGAGGCCACGGCCAGCCTTCGCCGGTCTGCGAGGAGATCGAGTCGAGGTCGGCCTGGTTCGCGATCGCGAGCACGACGCGGTCGTCGCCGGCGCGGTCGAGCCCGACGGTTCGAACGAGTACGTCGCCCGAGGCGAGCTCGCCGCGGCGCAGGAACGTGCGGACCGCATCCCGACCGCGCGCCGGCAGGGGCAGCCAACCTGCGAGGAGCGCGATCACGAGGGCGGCGCTGGCGGCGCCGGTCGCGACCGCTGGCCCGAGGCGCATGCCCATGGCGGGAGGAGCGCAGGCGAGGCGCCGCCGGTCAAGCGGCACCGGGGGCGCATGCCGGGTCTCCTTCCCGGGGGCCTCGTCGCTCCGTCACCCCGGCGAGGCTCGTCGCTCGCCCCGACCGCGTCGGCCGGGCGCCACGGCGAGGGAGTTCGCGGCGGGATCCCGTGCTCGCCCGGCTTGCACCCGCCACCCGGCCGCGGCTAGCACGACCCGCGATGGCGAATCCCGTGCTCGCCGCAGGTCGGCGGCTCGTCTCCCTCGCGTTCGAGAAGCTTCCGCCCCCGGTCCTGCGCCTGCTCTCCGGGGGCGGCGAGACGACCCGCGACGGCCTCGTGCTCGAGCCCGACGTGCAACTCCTGCTGCGCGTGCTCTCGCTCGCGGGCAACCGGCCGCTCGCCGCTTCCGATCCCGCGTCGGCGCGCGCGGAGATGCGGCGCGTGACCGAGCTCTCCCCGCCGCCCGCCGGTCGCGAGACCGTGCGGCCGATCTCGATCCCCGGTCCCGCGGGCGCGATTCCCGCGCGGCTCTACCGACCCGCGCTGCCGGCGCCGCGCGCACTCGTCGTCTGGTACCACGGTGGCGGCTGGGTGGTCGGCGACCTCGACACCCACGACGGGGCCTGTCGCTTCCTGTGCGACGCGACCGGCAGCGCCGTGCTCTCGGTGGACTACCGGCTCGCGCCCGAGAACCGATTCCCCGCGGCGGTGGACGACGCGCTCGCGGCCTTCCGCTGGGCCGCGTCGAACGCCGAGTCCCTCGGTGCGGATCCGTCGCGCGTCGCCGTCGCGGGCGACAGCGCCGGCGGCAACCTCGCCGCGGTCGTGTCGCGCCTCGCCGTGCGCGGCGGCGGCCCGCGGCCGGTCGCGCAGATGCTCGTCTACCCGGTGACCGACGTGTCGACGAAGCACCCGTCGTACCGGCTCTTCTCCGAGGGCTTTCTTCTCTCGGAGGCCGACATGGACTGGTTCAAGGGGCACTACCTGCCGTCGGCGGAGGCGGCGCGCGATCCGCGCGTGTCGCCGCTCCTGGCCGAGGATCTCGAGGGACTTCCTCCCGCGATCGTGCTGACGGCGGGATTCGATCCGCTCCGCGACGAGGGCGAGGCCTACGCACGGCGCCTCGAGCGCGCCGGCGTGAGGGTCCACCTGCGGCGCGCCGACGGGCAGATCCACGGCTTCTTCAGCCTCGCGACGATGCTGCCCTCGGCGCGCGCCGCGGCCGCGTGGGGGACCGGGCGGCTTTCGCACGAACTCGACCTCGCGGCGCGATCCGCATCGACGCGCACCGCCTGAGCACCCCGTCGGCCGCGCGGCCCCGGCCTCCCGCCGGGCCGCGCGATCGTCGTCCCGGTGGCCGGAGCGCCGGGTCCCTACCTCCGCGGCTGCGCCTGCGGCATCGCCGCCATCTGCCGCGACAGCGCGACGAGCGACCCCGACTCGTCCCAGATCTCGCCGTCCTCCTCGAGCAGCCCGTTCTGGATGAAGCGCGTGCGGAACACGCAGCGCAGCCACTCGCCGACCGGGTGCGCGCGCGCGTGCACCGTGAGCTCGACCGTCGGCACCCAGCCGGGGTCGAGCAGGTTGAAGGCGGGCGGCGGCAGCGCGTCGGCAAGCAGCCCGAGCGCGTGCACGTCGGGGGCGCGCCCGTCGGCGAAGCGCAGCCAGCCGCGCAGCTCCGCGGCGCCGCCCCGCTCGCCGCGCAGGAAGCCCGAGGTCGCGGGGTCGAGACGGAGGTCGAAGCGCTCGCGGATCGTCATGCGCATCTCGCCCTCCCGTGCCGGCTCGTCGGAGCCCGACCACGCCGGCGCGAGCGAGTCGCGCGGCGGCAGTTCGGGCGGCGCGCCCGCGCCGTAGACCGGCTTCCCCCCGCGCTCGATCCGTCCCCAGGTGCCGAGCAGGCGCAGGACCTCGCCCGCCTCCTGCACGAGTCGCGCCGACACGGTCGAGAAGCGCCGGCCGGTCTTCACCACCTCGACCTCGACCCGGGCCGGGCCGACCGACGCGGGGCGCAGGAAGTGCGAGGTCACGGTGAGCGGGTCGAGGCCGCCCAACTCCTCGCGCATCGCCGCCATCGCGACCGACATGACGTAGCCGCCGTTCGGCACGAGCCCGATGCCCCAGCGGTCGGAGATCCGGGCCGACCACGTGCCCGCGCCCGCGCGCTCGACGCGCGTGTCCTCGTCGAAGATGTGCACGCGGACGACGTTAGAGACCGCGCCGGGCGATCGCCAGCGGTGGGAGACGCCGGCCTGCGTTCACGGCGCGCACGGTCCGCGCGGGCCGCGCCGCGCCGTCAGGGCCGGTCGTACACCGCGACGACGCAGGCGCCGCCGAGACCGACGTTGTGCTGCAGCGCGACCTTCGCGCCCTCGACCTGCCGCTTCTCGCACTCGCCACGCAGCTGGCTCGTGAGCTCGAAGCACTGCGCGAGCCCCGTCGCTCCCAGCGGGTGTCCCTTCGAGAGCAGGCCGCCCGACGGATTCACGACCCACTTGCCCCCGTAGGTGACCTGGTCCTCGTCGATCAGCCGCCCGCCCTGTCCCTCGGGGCAGAGCTGCAGCGACTCGTAGGTGACGAGCTCGTTGGTCGAGAAGCAGTCGTGCAGCTCGATCACCTGCACGTCCTTCGGCCCGTAGCCGCTCATCTCGTAGGCGTTCTGCGCCGAGCGGCGCGACATGCCGACCCCGATCATGCCGAGGAAGCCGAGGCCCCAGTCCTCGGGCCGGTCGGTCTGCATCGAGATGCCGGCGATGCGCACCGGGCGGGAGATCCCGTGCTTCTTCGCGTAGTCGGCCGAGCACAGGATCGCGGCGCCGGCGCCGTCGGACGTCGGGCAGCACTGCATGAGCGTGAGCGGGTCGTAGACCGGGCGCGAGGCGAGCACTTCCTCGAGCGTGCAGGCCTCGCGGTACTGCGAGCGCGGGTTGTGCACCGAGTGGCGGTGGTTCTTCACGCTCACCTTCGCGAACTGCTCGCGGGTCGTGCCGTAGAGCTCCATGTGCTGGCGCCCGCCGTTGCCGAACATGACGGCCGCCTGGGGCGGCTTCTTCTCCTCGGGCTTGAAGTCCTGCTTGAGCCCCTCGAGCTGGGAGTCGAGCGAGCCCTTCTCCATCTTCTCGAAGCCGAAGCAGAGGACGCACTCGCTCATGCCCGAGGTGACCGCCTGCCAGCCGAGGAAGAGCGCGTTCGAGCCGGTCGAGCAGTAGTTGTGGACGTTGAAGACCGGCAGCCCGCCGAGCCCCATCGTGTACAGCGCGCGCTGTCCCTGCGCGCTCATGCCGCTCACGTAGCCGCAGAAGGCCTGCTCGAAGTCCGCGGCCGGCGTGCCCGACATCGCGAGCGCGCCGTTCACCGCCTCCTCGACCAGCTCGATGTAGTTGCGGTTGCAGCGCTCGAACTTCGTCATGCCCACGCCGATCACGTGGACGTCGCGACCCTTCTTCATGGCTTCAGGCTCCTCGGAATCTCGTGCCGGCGGGGAAGGGCGCCGGTTCGCCGGGCGAAAGGCTATGCGGACCCCGCCCCGGGAGGCAAATCCCGCCGCGAGCCGCCCGCGGGTTGCCGGCATGCCGCGGCCGTGATCGAAGTCGGGGCCCGCGGTTCCGGGTCCGCGACGAGGAGCGAACGATGCTGCGTGCGATGAAGGCGACGATCCTGGGGGTCCTGCTTCTGCTCGGGCTGGCCGGCCCCGCGTCGGCCAAGATGCCGTGCCCGGAAGTGCTGGCAGGCGTCGAGAAGGCGGGCAAGGACAAGACGCCCGAGGACGTGGCGACCGAGCTCGGCATCCCGCCGCGTCGCGTGCGGGCCTGCCTGCGCAAGAAGGGCGCGAAGGAGGAGGACGGGAGCCCGGTGAAGGGACTGCGCCGCGCGAGGCGCGAGGCGGAGGAGGGCGAGGAGACCGAGGGAGACCGCGAGGCGAAGTCCGGCGCCGCGGCGAAGTCGGCCGAGGCCGGGAAGGCGGACGCGAAGCCCGCGGTCCCGGGTGCCGGAGCGAAGAGCGCACCGGCGGCCAAGGCCCCTGCCGTGCCGGCGACGATCGGCGAACCCGCGCCCGTCGCACCCTCGAACAGGGGCGGGGCCGCCGCCCCCGCGCCTGCCGCCGCTGCAGCGAAGCCGCCCGTCGCGTCCGTGAAGCCCGCCCCGGCCGCGTCCTCCGCCCCGGCTCCCGCCGCGCACTGACCGCTTCTTGCGGACGGGCCCGAGGCGGGTATGGTCGCGGCGATGTCGAATCGTCCGTTTCGCGTGCTGGGACTTCAGCAGATCGCCGTCGGCGGCCGCGACAAGGCCCGCCTTCGCAACCTCTGGATCGACCTCTTCGGCCTGCACTCCCACGGGACCTACCGCAGCGAGAAGGAGAACGTCGACGAGGACATCGCCGTGGCCGGCAGTGGCGCCTTCGCGGTCGAAGTCGACCTCATGCAGCCGGTCGACCCCGAACGCAGTCCGAAGGTGCACGACCCGGCCCTGAACCACGTCGGCCTCTGGGTGGACGACCTCGCGGCCGCCGTGAAGTGGCTCGAAGGCAGGGGCATGCGCTTCACCCCGGGCGGGATCCGCAAGGGAGCCGCGGGACACGACGTGTGCTTCGTCCACCCCAAGGGCAACGACCAGTTCCCGCTGTGCGGCGAGGGCGTCCTCATCGAGCTCGTCCAGGCGCCGCCCGACGTGATCGAGGCCCACCGCGCCGCGAGCGTCTGACCCCGAACACGAACCCCGCCCGAATCGGCGCGAGGAGAATCACGATGGATCTCTCGTACACTCCCGAGGAAGAGGCCTTCCGCACGAAAGTGCGCTCCTGGCTCGCGGCGAACGCGCCGAAGGAGTCCCCGCGCACGCTCGACGCGATGCGTGCCTGGCAGCGCAAGATGCAGGAAGGCGGCCTTCTCGGCGCCGCGTGGCCGAAGGAGTACGGCGGTGCGGGCCTCTCGGAGATGGAGCAGGCGATCCTGAACGAGGAGATGGCACGTGCGCGTGCGCCCCAGGCCGTGAACCAGATGGCGATCTGGTGGGTCGGACCCGCGATCATGAAGTACGGCACCGAGGAGCAGAAGAAGCGGTTCATCCCGAAGATCCTGAACTGCGAGGAGATCTGGGCGACCGGCTACTCGGAGCCCTCGTCGGGCTCGGACATGGCGGCGGCGAAGACCCGTGCCGAGCGCGACGGCGACTTCTACGTCGTGAACGGCCAGAAGGTCTGGACGACGCTCGCCCACATCTCCGACTGGTACTTCGTGCTGGTCCGCACCTCGACCGAGGGGCCGAAGTGGGCGGGGCTCACCCTGCTGCTCATGGATCTCAAGAGCCCGGGCGTCCAGATCAAGCCGATCCGGCAGATCGACGGCGGGGCCGAGTTCAACGAGGTCTTCATGACCGACGTCCGCGTGCCGGTCGCGAATCGCCTCGGGGCCGAAGGGCAGGGCTGGGAAATCGTATCGAGCGCCCTCGTCAACGAACGCTCGGGCATCGCCGGCGGGATCCGCGCGGACCACTCGCTCGAGTGGATCATCGCGACCGCGAAGGAGCGGGGGAAGACCGCCGACCCGGCCGTCCGCCAGAAGATCGCGGACCTCGCGACCAAGGCGTCGATCATGCGCTGCGCCGGTCTGCGCGCGCTCACCGACCAGCTGCACGACCGCATGAACCCGCACCTCTCGGCCGCCATGAAGCTCATGGGCACGAGCCTCGTGCAGGAGTTCTCCGAGACCGGCATCTCGCTGCTCGGACCCTACGGCGCGCTCATGGACGACGAGCACGCTCCCTTCAACGGGCGGTGGGCGAAGCAGTACCTCGGCGACCGCTCGATGACGATCGCCGGCGGCACGAGCGAGGTGCAGCGCAACATCGTCGCGCAGCGCGTGCTCGGAATGCCGCGTCGCTGACGCGCTCCTTTCCCGAGTCCGCGGGATCGCCGGCGAGGGGGCCGCGATCCCGGTGCCCGCGTCCGGGTGACCGCGAGAGCGGGCCCTCGTCCCGCGGAGCGCGTCACCCCGGCCGCTTCACCCGCAGCAGGGCCCCGATCGGCGTCACGCCGACGATCCGCCAGCGCCCGCTCTCGTGGCGCAGGAGGAGAGACACCTCGTTGCCCCCGGCGTCGACGGTCACGGTCGAAAGGTCGCCCTCCCGCTTCATGTTCCACCACGCCGACGCGAAGTCGGCCGCCCCGAGCCGGAGGGGCTTGTCGGGGTCGTTGAAGACGGTGAGCACCTTGCCGCCCGAGAGCAGCGAGAGAGCCGCGTCCTTCAGGTCGAACGAAGGTCCGGTCCCGCCGCCCGCGAGGTCGTTCAGGGCCCGACCGGCCACGGCGGGGACGTCGACCATCTCCTGGAGCGCCTTCACGTCGTTGCGGTCGACTGCCCGCTTGACCTCCCACAGGGCCCAGGTCGGCGTCGCCGGAAGCACCGCGACGAGGAATCCTGCGAGGCCCGCGGCGAGCGCCCCCGCGACGACCCCCGGCCAGAACGTGCGCCGCATCGCGGGATTCCTCCCACAGCCGGGCGGCGAAGGCGAGCCCCGGCGGTCGTGCGCCGGTCGCGCGGGCCGGATTGCGCCGCCCGATCGCGGTTCCGTATGCTCGACGCGGTGCGCATCGACGCCATTCTCGCGCGCGGCGAGCCGGTCTTCTCGTTCGAGTTCTTCCCGCCCAAGTCGCCCCAGGCCGCGGAGCAGCTCCTGCGGACGATCGACGAGTTGCAGCCGATCGCCCCGGCCTTCGTCTCGGTGACCTACGGGGCGATGGGCTCGAACCGCAGCCAGGTGATCGAGCTCGTGGCCCGCATCCGGGACGAGATCGGGCTGAACCCGATGGCCCACCTGAGCTGCACCGGGCATTCCCGCGACGAGCTCGCCTCGATCCTCGACCAGCTCGCGGCGGCCGGGGTCGACAACGTGCTCGCGCTGCGCGGCGATCCGCCGAAAGGCGAGACCTTCCGCCCGGCGCCCGACGGATTCGCCCATGCCTCGGACCTCGTCGCGTTCATCCGCTCGCGCTGGAATTTCTGCATCGGCGGTGCCTGCTACCCGGAGAAGCACCCCGACGCGCCGGACCTCGAGACCGATCTCGCGCACCTCGCGACCAAGGTCCGCGCGGGCGCCGATTTCCTGATCACGCAGCTCTTCTTCGACGAGGCCGACTACTTCGGCTTCGTCCGCCGCGCGCGTGCCGCCGGCATCGACGTGCCGATCCTCCCCGGCATCATGCCGGTGACCGACGTGGGCGGCGTCCGGCGCATGACGTCGATGTGCGGCGCGCACCTGCCCGCCGCGCTCGAAACTCGCCTCGCCGCGGCGGAAGGCGATCCCGCCCGGGTGCTCGGGGTCGGCGTCGAACACGCGACCGCGCAGTGCCGAGCCCTGCTCGCGGGCGGCGCTCCCGGACTGCATTTCTACACGTTGAACAAGAGCCCCGCGACGCGCAGCATCGTCGCGGCCCTCCGGGCCTGACGGTCTCCCCGGCGCACCCCGGGGCTCGGCTCGACGCCCCGCGGCGGCAGATCGCGGGTGGAATCGGCCACGCCCGTGTGCGATGGGAGGACCGTGCTTCGCACCGTGCGGGACTGGGCCTGCAGCCTCGTCTTCGTCGTCGTCTTCGCCCTGACGATGCTCGGCTTCGACGTGGCCCTGCGGATCGCATCGCTCTTCGGCATCCGGGCGGAGTCCCGCGTCGCCGGCTGGGCCCAGCGCTGCCTGCTCGAGATCCTCCGGATCTGCGACATCCGGCTGGACGAGGTCGACCGATCCCCCCTCGTGGAGAACGGCAGGCCCTACGTCTTCGTCGCGAACCACCAGAGCATGTTCGACATGCCGATCTACGGCTCGGTCTTCGCCTCGAACTTCCCGAAGTACATCTCGAAGGTCGAGCTCTCGAGGTGGATCCCGACGGTGTCGTTCCACCTTCGCAGCGGTGGGCACGCGATCATCGACCGCAAGGATCGAGACTCGGCGCTGAAGGCGATCGAGACGCTCGGTCAGGCGGTCGAGGAGAACGGCTTCTCCGCGATGATCTTCCCGGAGGGAACCCGCGCGCGGAAGGGCGAGATCAAGC
>JAGWVP010000530.1 GCA_018970825.1 bacterium
GGTCTTCGCCCGGGATCCGTGGAGTTGCATGCCGACCCGCGAGCGAGCCGTGCGGGCGGGTCCCGGCTGGCCTCCCGCTTGCTTCGACCGTCCGTCGAGGGGGGTCGTGGCTCGACGCGTGGTGCGTCGGGGCGCGGCCCGGGGGAGCGGGCGGGCCGGCCGCGTGAGCGGGCCGGTCCGCCCGACTTCGTTCGTGGTCCGGGAGTCGGGCATCGGCCGCGATTTGCATCGCCGCGCATCGATCCGCTCGTGCCTTCGCTGCTAGGGCTCTGCATCGCGGCGGCGTCGGCGGGCCGGGGAGGGCGGAGGGGATGGAAGCAGCGAGGTTCGGGCACCGGGAGGCGGCGGTCGACGAGTCGTGGTCGAGGGACGACCCGGGCGGCGTCGGTGCCCGCGCCCCGTCGCCTCCCCGGGCGGCCGACCGGCCGTCGCGTGCCCGGGGTGCGGATGCGCTCGTGGGTTCGAGCGAGGCGATGCGGCTCCTGCGGGCGGAAGTTCGATGCTTCGCGAGGAGCGCGGCCTGCGTCCTGGTCGAGGGCGAGACGGGGACGGGCAAGGAACTCGTCGCACGCGCTCTCCACGAGGAGAGCGAGCGCCGCGGCGGGCCCTTCGTCGCGATCAACTGCGGAGCGCTGCCCGAGCATCTCGTCGAGAGCGAGCTCTTCGGCCACCTGCGCGGTGCCTTCACCGGAGCCCACCGCGATCATCCGGGGCTCGTCGAGGCGGCGTCGCGGGGGACGCTCTTTCTCGACGAGATCGAGGATCTTCCGCCGTCGCTCCAGGGCAAGCTGCTGCGCCTCCTGCAGGAGGGCGAGTACAGGCCGCTCGGGGCGATGCGTGCGAGGCTCGCCGACGTGCGCGTCGTGGCGGCCTCGAATCTCGACCTGCGATCGATGGTGGCGGAGCGACGGTTCCGCAGCGACCTCTACTACCGGCTCGACGTGCTCCGCCTGCGCCTGCCTCCCCTGCGCGACCGACTCGAAGACCTCCCGTCGCTGGTCGACCACCTGCTCGCGATCGCACGACCGGGCGACCACGGGCGGCTCGCCGCCGTGGCCGGCCCGGGACCCGTCGTGCTCGGCGCGCTGCGCGACCACGCGTGGCCCGGCAACGTGCGCGAGCTCGCGAATCTCGTCGAACGTGCACGCGTGCTCGTCGGGAGTCGGGGTGCCGAAGCCGGGTGGGTCGATGCGCTCGGCGGCCTCGCTCCTCCGGAGGACCGGGTTGGCCCGGGATTGCCCGTGTCGAGCGCGCGCCCGCCCGCCCGGTTCGAGCCGCGGGCGTCGCCGGAGGCGGAGGCGCTGCGGCGACTGCTCGACCGGCACCGGTGGCGGCGAGACGCGGCCGCGCGGGAAATCGGCGTCTCGCGCGTGACCCTCTGGCGACGCATGCGACGACTCGGGCTCGCGGGTGCCGTGGTCGAAGGCCCGACCGCGCAAGCGGAGGGTTTTGCCGCGGGCGGGGCCTGAGGGTCCGACGGCGGACCGACGGGACCCGTCGCCCGAAGGCCTCGCGATCCCGGTTGCGGCTGCGAGAGTCGCTCTGTATCGCACGCGCGTGCCCCGCCTCGAATGGAGCCATCTCGGGTGCGTCGACTACGGGGTCGCCAGGCGCCTGCAGGAGCACCTCGCCGACGAGCGGCGCGCCGGACGCATCGACGATCTCCTCCTCCTGCTCGAGCATCCGCCGATCGTGACGGTCGGGCGCAACGGGCGGGACCCGTTCGCCGGAACGTCTCGACCCGCGGGCTCCGTGTCCTGCGTGCGCGTGGATCGCGGCGGTGCGGCGACCTACCACGGTCCCGGGCAGCTCGTGATCTACCCGGTCGTCGCGCTCAAGTCCGAGGGTCGTGGCGTCCGACGTTTCGTCGACGAACTCGAGGAAGCGCTCTGCGCGGTCGCCCGCGAGCACGGTGTCGCCGCGGTTCGGCGCGCGGGTTTCCCCGGGGCCTGGGTCGAGGACGGCCGCCCGCGCAAGCTCGGTTCGGTCGGGATCTCGGTGCGGCGCGGCGTGAGCCTGCACGGGGCGGCGCTCAACGTGACCCGGGCGAGCGTCCACGGTTTCGCCGGGTTCGACCCCTGCGACCTGCCCGGCGTCGTCGCGACGAGCCTCGAGGACGAGACCCCGGGATGGATTCCCGGACTCGGGCGCGTGGCCGAGACCTTCGCCGGGTGCTGGGCGCGGATCGCGGGCTACGGGTCGGCCGATCGCGTCGCGATCGATCTCGACCGGGTGGTTCCCGGTCCCGGCTCCCGCGCGCCCGGGGCCCCGGAGGACGAGGTGACGACGTGGACGTGAGGCCGCTGCTCGAGCGGTTCGCGGGCCGGGACCGGCGTGCCCTCGCCCGGCTGATCACGCTGGTCGAGAGCCGCTCGCCGGAAGTCCCCGCGATCATGCGCGAGATCTACCCGCACACCGGGCGCGCCACCGTGGTGGGCATCACGGGCCCGCCCGGAGCCGGCAAGTCGACCCTGGTCGACCGCGTGATCGCGCACCTGCGCGCCGCCGGGCGAAGGGTCGGCGTGGTCGCGATCGACCCGTCGAGCCCCTTTTCGGGCGGTGCGGTGCTCGGCGACCGGGTGCGCATGCAGCAGCACTTCCTCGACGAAGGAGTCTTCATCCGCAGTCTCTCCACCCGCGGCCGTCACGGGGGGCTCGCGCGCGCGACCCGCGAGGTCGTCCACCTCTTCGACGCCTTCGG
>JAGWVP010000008.1 GCA_018970825.1 bacterium
CCTGTCTCGAGGGCGACGAGGAGCGGGCCTCGGCCGAGGCCGCTGCGCTCCACGGCTCGATCGCCTACGCCGGCTCGAAGCTCGCGCTCGCGCGCTGGACGAGACGCAAGGCGCCCTCGGCCGAGTGGGCGGGGCAGGGGATCCGCCTGAACGCGGTCGCGCCCGGCCCGGTCCTGACCCCGCTTCTCCAGGCCGGACTCGACGACCCGACGTTCGGCCCCGCGATCCGCTCCTTCCCGGTGCCGCTCGGCGGCATGGCCGCGCCCGAACACGTGGCGCCGGTCGTCTCGTTCCTGCTCGGCGAGGGAGCGCGCTTCGTCTGCGGCTCGGTGCTCTTCGCCGACGGCGGCACCGACGCCATGCTCTTTCCGGATCGCCCCTGAGCGCGCCGCCGCGCCGGCCCCGCGATCCAAAGCCCGAGGAGACGACCCATGACGCAATCCCCCGGACGCTACCGCCTGTTCGGCGCGGAGCTCTCGCCCTACTCGATCAAGGTCCGCTCGTACCTGCGCTACAAGGGGCTTCCGCACGACTGGATCCTGCGCGACCAGTCGAACGAGACCGAGTTCCGCGCGCTCGCGAAGCTGCCGCTCGTGCCGCTGCTCGTCGCGCCCGACGGCACGGTGCTGCAGGACTCGACCCCGATCCTCGAGCGCCTCGAGCAGCTTCACCCCGAGCCCTCGATCCACCCGCCGGGCGAGGTCGCCGGTTTCGTCTCCGCGCTCCTCGAGGAGTACGGCGACGAGTGGGGCAACAAGGGAATGTTCCACTACCGCTGGACCTACGAGCCGGACCAAGCGAGCGCGGCGCGCCGCATCGCGAGCGAGATGATGCCCGGGATCGACGAGGCGACGCTCGCGCAGGCGGTCGAGATGGTGCGCGGCCGGATGGTGCCGCGGCTCTCCTTCGTCGGCTCCTCGGCGGCGACCCGCGACTCGATCGAGGGATCGTTCCTGCGCCAGGTCGACATCCTCGAGAAGCACCTCGTGTCGCGGCCCTACCTGTTCGGTGGTCGCCCGGCCTTCGCGGATTTCGGCGTCTACCCGCAGATCCGGCAGGCGGCGACCGACCCGACCCCGGGTGCGCTGCTTAGCGATCGGGCGCCGCGCGTGCTCGCCTGGACCGAGCGCATGCTGTCCCCGCGCGCCGAGGGCGAGTTCGAGTCGTGGGAGTCGGTCGCGCCGACCCTGCTCCCGCTCGTGCGCGAGGAGGTGGCCGGCGTCTTCCTGCCCTGGTCGACCGCCAACGCGAAGGCGTTGCTCGCGGGCGAGAAGGAGTTCTCGCTCGAGATCGGCGGTCGCCCGTTCCGGCAGGAGGCGCAGAAATACCACGCGCGCTCCCTCGACGTGCTCCGCAAGCGCCTCGCCGCGGTGCCCGACCGCACGGCGCTCGACCGGGTGCTCGACGACACCGAGTGCCTTCGCTGGCTCCGGGACTGACGCGCCGCGCCTGCCGGCGGGCTCTGGATCCGACCCCGCCCCGGAGGCTATCGAGGGGGCGATGACGTCCGCGGGGGCCCTGTCCGCGCCGGGCGCCCCGTCCGCCTGGGGGTGCCCGTGCCGGTGATCGCGTCGCGGCTCGACCGCGCCTCCGGGGACTTCCGCCGCAACCGGGAGGAGATGCTCGCGAAGCTCGCCGAGCTCGAGCGCCACCTCGACGTCGCGCGCGCCGGGGGCGGCGAGCGCTACGTGGCCCGGCACCGCGCGCGTGGCAAGCTGCTGCCGCGCGAGCGCGTCGAGCTCCTGCTCGACCGCGACGCGCCGTTCCTCGAACTCTCGCCGCTCGCGGCGCTCGGCAGCGAGTACGTCGTCGGCGCGAGCGTCGTGACGGGCGTCGGCGTCGTCTCGGGCGTCGAGTGCGTCGTGGTCGCGCACGACCCGACGGTGCGCGGCGGCGCGACCAATCCCTTCACGATGAAGAAGGCGCTCCGCGCGATGCAGATCGCGGCGGAGAATCGCCTGCCGTGCATCCAGCTGGTCGAGTCGGGCGGGGCGGACCTGCCGCGGCAGGCCGAGGTCTTCGTGCCGGGCGGCGCGATCTTCCGGGATCTCACGCGGCTCTCGGCCGCGGGCGTGCCGACGATCGCGCTCGTGTTCGGCAACGCGACCGCGGGCGGCGCCTACCTGCCGGGGCTCTGCGACCACGTCGTCATGGTCCGCGGGCAGGCGAAGGTGTTCCTCGGCGGTCCGCCGCTGGTCCGCATGGCGACCGGGGAGGTCGCGGAGGAGGAGGAACTCGGCGGCGCCGAGATGCACTCGCGGGTCTCGGGCGTGTCCGACTTCCTCGCCGCGGACGAGCACGACGCGATCCGGCTCGGGCGCGCGATCGTGCGCCGGCTCGAGTGGCGCAAGGCCGGGCCGGGACCCGCCGCCGACTTCGAGGAGCCGCTCCACGACGCCGAGGACCTCCTCGGCCTCGCCTCGTCCGACCTGCGCCGGCCGATCGACGTGCGCGAGGTCCTCGCCCGCATCGTCGACGGCTCGTGCCTCGACGAGTTCAAGCCGCTCTACGGTGCGAACCTGCTGACCGGGTGGGCTTCGATCCACGGCTACCCGGTCGGCATCCTCGCGAACGACCTGGGCGTGCTGTTCTCGGAGGAGGCCGAGAAGGCGGCGCAGTTCATCCAGCTCGCGAACCGCTCGGACACCCCTCTCGTGTTCGTCCAGAACACGACCGGCTACATGGTCGGGCGCGCCTACGAGCAGCGAGGGATGATCAAGGACGGCTCGAAGATGATCAACGCCGTCTCGAACAGCACCGTGCCCCACCTGACGCTCCAGGTCGGGGCGAGCTACGGCGCCGGCAACTACGGCATGTGCGGCCGCGCCTACGGGCCGCGGTTCCTGTTCGTCTGGCCGAACGGGAAGACCGCCGTCATGGGGCCGCAGCAACTGGCCGGCGTCCTCTCGATCGTCGCGCGGCAGTCGGCCGAGGCGGCCGGCAAGTCCTTCGACGAGGCGCAGGACGCGGCGCTGCGCGCCGTGGTCGAGGAGCAGATCGAGCGCGAGTCGCTCGCCGCCTTCAACTCGGGCCTCCTCTACGACGACGGGATCATCGACCCGCGCGACAGCCGCACGGTGCTCGGGCTCGCGCTCTCGGCCTGCCATTCCGCGCCCGTGCGCGGCACCGACGCCTTCGGCGTCTTCCGGATGTGAGGGGCGGCGCGCGCGCCGCGAGGAGAGACCGAGTGCCCAAGTCGTCCAGGACCCCGCCGAGTGCGCCCGCGACCCGGCCCATCCGCCGGCTGCTCGTCGCGAATCGCGGCGAGATCGCCCGCCGGGTCTTCCGCACCTGCCGCGAGATGGGGATCGAGACGGTCGCGGTCTTCTCGGATCCCGACCGCGACGCGCCGTTCGTGCGCGAGGCCGACTGCGCGGTGCGGCTCGGGGGCGCCTCGCCCGCCGAGTCGTACCTGCGCGGCGACGCGATCGTGGAGGCGGCGCGCCGCACCGGGGCCGACGCGATCCACCCGGGCTACGGCTTCCTCTCCGAAGACGCCGGCTTCGCGCGCAAGTGCGAGGAGGCGGGTCTCGTCTTCGTCGGGCCTCCCGCGGACGCGATCGCCGCGATGGGGTCGAAACTCGAGGCGAAGCGGCGGGCGAAGGAGGCCGGGGTCCCGCTGCTCGAGACGATCGCGGTCGAGGGAACGACGCCCGCGCAGCGAGCGGAGGCGGCACGGAAGGCGGGCTTCCCGCTGCTCGTGAAGGCCTCCGCGGGCGGCGGCGGCCGCGGCATGAGGATCGTGCGCGACGCCTCCGATCTCGAGCGCGAGATCGAGGCGGCCGGGCGCGAGGCGAAGGGCGCCTTCGGCGACGGGACGCTCTTCCTCGAGCCCTACCTGGACGGCGCGCGACACGTCGAGATCCAGGTCTTCGGCGACCGCCACGGGGACGTCGTCTCGCTCTTCGAACGCGAGTGCTCGATCCAGCGCCGCCACCAGAAGGTCGTCGAGGAGACGCCCTCGGTCGCGGTCGACGACGCGCTCCGCGAACGCATGGGGGCCGCGGCCGTCTCGCTCGCCCGCGCGATCGGCTACGTCGGCGCCGGAACCGTCGAGTTCCTGCTCGGCGCCGACGGGCGCTTCGCCTTCCTCGAGGTGAACACGAGGCTCCAGGTCGAGCACCCGGTGACCGAGTGCGTGACCGGTCTCGACCTCGTGCGCCTGCAGATCGAGGTCGCCGAGGGCCGTCCGCTGCCCGACGCCGCGCGCAGGCCGCGCCGGGAGGGCCACGCGATCGAGGTGCGCCTGTGCGCCGAGGACCCCGAGCAGGGTTTCCTGCCGACGACCGGGACGCTGCGTCGCTTCCGCTTCCCCGCCGCTCCCGGGCTCCGCATCGACGGCGGCGTCGAGGACGGGAGCGCGATCGGCGTCGACTACGACCCGATGGTCGCGAAGCTGATCGTCCACGCCCCCGACCGCGCCACGGCGGCCCGACGGCTCGCCGTCGCGGTCGACGCGATGGAGATCCACGGGTTGCGCACGAACCGCGAGCTGCTCTCGGGCATCCTGCGCCACCCCGAGTTCCTCGCCGGGCGGACCGACACGCACTTCCTCGAGCGCAACGCGCCGACGGCGATCGTGGCCGGGCTCCGCGCGTCGCGCGCGATCGGTTCGCTCGACTCGGACGCGGCCAACGCGCTCGCGGCGACGCTCGCCGCACAGGCGTCGCGCCGCGAGGCGGCCCCGGCCCTGCGGTCCCTGCCCTCGGGATGGCGCAACGTGCCGTCCGCACTCCAGGAGGCCGCGTGGGAGGTGCGCCTCGGCGGGGGCGCGACCCGGCGCATCGACGTCGGCTACCGCTTCGGTCGCGATCGCCTCGACGTGCGCGTCGACGGCGACGTCGTCGCGGGCGTGCGCCTCGGGGAATGCACCTCCCGGGAGGTCGAGCTCGAGATCGACGGCGTGGTGCGTCGCCACGCGGTCCATCTCCACGGGCCGACCGCCTGGGTCGACGGGCCCGGGGGATCGAGCGAACTGGTCGAGGTCGATCGCTTCCCGAGCCCGGTGGTCGCGGTCGCCGCGGGCTCGCTGCTCGCGCCCATGCCGGGGAAGATCGTGCGGGTGAACGTGCGCGAGGGGGACGCCGTCGCCGACGGCGACGAACTCGTCGTGCTCGAGGCGATGAAGATGGAGCACCGCGTGCTCGCCCCGCAGGCGGGTCGCGTGACCGAGGTGAGGGTCGCGCCGGGCGACACGGTGGACGCGGGAGCGGTGCTCGTCGTGATCGCCGGCGAGGACGAGGTCGGAGGGGCCGGCCGGGGTGCCTGACGGGCGGCGGCCGCGGGGGACGGGGACGACATGAGCGGAAACGAGGTCACGTGGGAGAAGGACGGGCCGGTCGCCTGGATGACGATCAACCGGCCCGAGGCGCGCAACGCCATGAACAGGGCGGTGCGCGAGGGGCTCTGGGAGGGCTTTCGCCGCTTCGCGGCCGACGGCGACGCCGCGGTGCTCGTCCTCACGGGGGCGGGCGACGAGGTCTTCAGCGCCGGCGGCGACCTGAAGGAGATGGCCGAACTCAAGCTCGAGGTGCCGCCGCCGGACTACGCTCCCTACCTCGGGCGCAACATCGAGATGCCGAAGCCCGTGATCGCGGCGGTGAACGGCCTCGCCTGGGCCGGCGGCTTCCTGCTCGCCCAGATGTGCGACCTGTGCATCGCCGCCGATCATGCGACCTTCGGGATCACCGAGGCCCGATGGGGTCGCGGGGCTCCCTGGGCGGCGCCGCTGCCCTGGCTCGTCCCGCCCCGGGTCGCGCTCGAGCTGCTCATGACCGCGGACCCGATCGACGCACGCCGCGCGTACGAGGTCGGGCTCGTGAACCGCGTCGTGCCGCGGGCCGACCTGCGTCCGGCGACCCAGGCGATGGCGCTGCGGATCGCGGGCAACGCGCCGCTGTCGGTGCGCGCCGGGAAGGCACTCGTGTACGCCGCGGCGGAGCTCGGCTGGCACGAAGCGCTCGACGAGGGCGATCGCCTGTTCGAGCCGGTCTACCGCAGCCAGGACGCGCAGGAAGGGCCGCGGGCCTTCCGCGAGAAGCGCAAGCCCCGCTGGAGCGGTCGGTGAGCCGTCGCCCCCTTCGCATCGCGAACTGCTCGGCGTTCCTCGGCGACCGCCTGCAGGCCGCCCGCGAGATGCTCGAAGGCGGGCCGATCGACTTCCTGACCGGCGACTACCTCGCCGAGCTCACGATGCTGATCCTCTGGAAGGCGCGCGCGAAGGACGCCTCTCTCGGCTACGCGACGACCTTCCTGCGCCAGATGGAGGACTGCCTCGGCCTCGCCCGCGAACGCGGCGTGCGCATCGTCGCGAACGCGGGCGGGCTGAACCCGGCAGGGCTCGCCGGGCGGCTCCGCGAGATCGCCGCCCGGGTCGGGGTCAAGGTCCGCGTCGCCCACGTCGAGGGCGACGACCTCCTGCCGAGGCTTCGCGCCCTGCAGGACGGGGGCGAGTCGCTCGCCCACCTCGACACCGGACGTCCGCTCGCCGGCTCGGGCGTGTCGCCGGTCTCGGCGAACGCCTATCTCGGGGCCTGGGGCATCGTCGCCGCACTCGAGGACGGTGCCGACGTGGTCGTGTGCCCCCGGGTCACCGACGCGTCGCTCGTGGTCGGGCCGGCCGCATGGCACTTCGGCTGGAAGCGCGACGACTGGGACCGGCTCGCCGGTGCGGTGGTCGCGGGGCACGTGATCGAGTGCGGTCCGCAGGCGACCGGCGGCAACTACTCGTTCTTCCGCGAGGTGCCGGGGCTCGATCATCCCGGCTACCCGATCGCCGAGGTTCACGAGGACGGCTCGACGATCGTGACGAAGCACCCCGGCACCGGGGGGCTCGTCTCGGTCGGCACGGTGACGGCGCAGCTCCTCTACGAGATCGACGGGGTCGACTACCCGAACCCCGACGTGGTCGCGCGCTTCGACACGATCCGGCTCTCGCAGGAGGCTCCCGACCGCGTGCTCGTCTCCGGGGTGCGCGGCCTTCCCGCTCCCGCGCGTGCGAAGGTCTGCATCAACTACGTCGGCGGCTACCGCAACGGGGCGACCTTCGTGCTGACCGGCCTCGACGTCGAGGAGAAGGCCGCGCTCGTGCGCCGGACGCTGTTCGGGGCGATCGGCGGGGAGGGCTCGTTCGACTCGGTCGACGTGCGTCTCGTCCGGCTCGACAAGCCCGACGCGCCGACCAACGAGGAGGCGACCGCGCTGCTGCGGGTGACGGTGAAGGACCGCGAGGCGCACAAGGTGGGCAGGGCCTTCACCAACGCGGCGGTCGAGATGGCCGTCGCGAACTACCCGGGCTTCTTCTGCACGACGCCGCCGACCCCGGAGACGCCCTTCGGGGTCTACTGGCCGACGCTCGTGCCGGTCGAGGCGGTCCGCGAGGAAGTCGTGCTCGACGACGGGCGACGCCTGTCCGTCGAGCCCACCGCGCTCGTGTCCGGGCTGCGCGACGCGCCCCCGGTCGCCCGGGGCGGCGCTCCGGTCGGGGCGGGCGCGCCGTCTCCCGCCGTCTCCGGGGCGACTCGCCGCGTGCCGCTCGGAACGCTCTTCGGGGCGCGCTCGGGCGACAAGGGCGGCAACGCGAACGTCGGAGTGTGGGCCCGTCGCGAGCGCGACTGGACGTGGCTGCGCGACTTCCTGACCACCGCGCTCCTGCGCGACCTGGTGCCGGAGGCGGCGGGACTCGAGGTGCGGCGCTGCGAACTGCCGAACCTTCTCGCGGTGAACTTCGTCCTCGTCGGCCTCCTCGGCGAGGGGGTCGCCGGCTCCACCCGCTTCGACCCGCAGGCGAAGGGGCTCGGCGAGTACCTGCGTTCGCGACTCGTCGACCTCCCGACGGCGCTCCTCGACGCCTGAGCGGGCGCCTTCAGCCGATCATCGAGGCCGGCTGGCCGGTCGACTCGAGGACGCGCTGCCAGTCCTCCCCGAGGGGGTCGACCTGTCGCCGCTTCCCGATCGCGAGCCGGATCGGGACGTGCACGAAGTGCGTGTTCCACGACCCGACGATCATCCGCGTGCGTCCGGAGAGCGCCGCGTGCACGGCGTGGTGACCGAGGGCGAGGCAGTATTCCGCGTCGATCGCGCCGGCGGGCTGGCTGCGGATCGTGTAGCTCGGGTCGAAGTAGCGGATCGTCGCCTCGATCCCGCGGTCGGCGAAGTGGGCCGCGATCTTCTCGCGCAGGAAGAGCCCGACGTCCTTCAGCTTCAGGTTGCCCGAAGCGTCGCGCTGCTCGGGGCCCGACCCGCCGACGAGGTCCTGGCCCGCGCCCTCGGCGACGACCACCACCGCGTGGCGCTTCAGGGAGAGTCGGCGCTCGAGCTCGGCGAGGAAGCCCTTGCGCCCGCCGAGCGCGAACGGAACCTCGGGGACGAGGCAGAAGTTGACGTCGCTGCTCGCGAGCGCGGCGTGCGCGGCGATGAAGCCCGAGTGCCGACCCATGAGCTTCACGAGCCCGATGCCGTTCCACGCGGCGCGGGCCTCGACGTGGGCGGTGGAGATGACGTCGCGGGCGGCTTCGACCGCGGTCGCGAATCCGAAGCTCCGGGTCGTCCACTGCAGGTCGTTGTCGATCGTCTTGGGGATCCCGACGACCGAGATCGGCAGGCCGCGGCGCGCGATCTCGGCCGCGAGCTCGTCGGCGCCGTGGAGCCCGCCGTCGCCGCCGAGCACGAAGAGCGCGCCGAGCCCGCGCTCGACCAGCGTGTCGACCATGCCGCTCACGTCCTGCGGGCCGCGCGACGAACCGAGCATCGTCCCGCCCCGCTCGTGGAGGTTCTCGACGAGCGTCGGCGTGAGGTGGATCGGCTGGTGGATGGTGCCGCGCGCGAGCCCGGCGTATCCGTAGCGGAAGCCGAGGATCCTGCGGACGCCGTAGGCGTAGTGCAGCTCGAGCACGATCGCGCGGACGACGTTGTTCAGCCCGGGACAGAGCCCGCCGCAGGTGAGGATGCCGCAGGAGAGGTCCCCGGGGTCGAAGAAGACGCGGTCGCGGGGGCCGGCGGCCTCGAAGGAGGGCGGCATCTCGCCGGCCTCGACGTAGCCGCGGATCCCGCCCACGGTCGTGTCGAGCAGGACGCGGTCGCCCTCGTCCACCCGTCGCTCGACGCGGGACGGGACCGGGCAGGGATGGATCGCCTCGCCGAGGCGGGGGATCTCGAGGTCCCGCGCCGTGGGGCGAGGCGAATCGTCGTGCGGCTGGACCGATTTCATGGGTGATCGCGCCCGTCGCGGCGCCCGACGCTACTCGATCGCGCGGGAGGAGACCAGCGGAGTCGCGGGGGCTCCCGTGTTGAACTGCCGGCGACGGCTTTCTATCTTCGCCGATCGGTTCTCGACGCGGCGGACGGCCCTCGCCCGCCCCGACCGGCCGCAGGCGGCCACGACGGAGACAGAGCATGGCGATCCGCATCGGCATCAACGGTTTCGGCCGCATCGGCCGCCTCTTCTACCGCGCCGCCTCCGAGCGGGGCTTCGAGATCGTCGCGGTGAACGACCTCGTGCCGTCGGACAACCTCTCCTATCTCCTGAAGTACGACACGATGCACCGCCGCTTCACGCTCGGCGGCAAGCCGGCGGACGTGACGCACTCCGACGACGGCTTCTCCGTGAACGGCAGGAAGACCCTGACGCTGTCGGAGCGCGACCCGGCCGCTCTTCCCTGGAAGAAGCTCGGCGTGCAGTACGTGCTCGAGTCGACCGGGCTCTTCACCGAGTTCGAGAAGGCGAAGCTCCACCTCGACGCGGGTGCGCGCCGCGTCGTGATCTCGGCGCCGACGAAGAGCGGCGAGGACCAGGTCCGCACCTTCTGCCTCGGCGTGAACAGCGGCGAGTACGACCGGGCGAAGGACGTCGTCATCTCGAACGCGAGCTGCACGACGAACTGCCTCGCCCCGGTCGCGAAGGTGCTGAACGATTCCTTCGGGATCGACGAGGGGCTCATGACCACCGTCCACGCGGCGACCGCGACGCAGCCGACGCAGGACGGGCCGAGCCGCAAGGACTGGCGCGGCGGCCGCAACGCCTACCAGAACATCATCCCGGCGGCGACGGGTGCCGCGAAGGCCGTGACGCTGTGCATCCCCGCTTTGAAGGGCAAGCTGACCGGCATGGCGTTCCGCGTGCCGACCGCCGACGTGTCCGTCGTCGACCTGACCTTCCGCACCTCCAGGCCGACCAGTCTCGCCAGGATCAACGAGGCGATGAAGGCGGCGGCCGCCGGTCCGCTGAAAGGCGTGCTCGCCTACACCGACGAGGAGGTCGTCTCGAGCGACTTCCTCGGCGATCGCCACAGCAGCATCTTCGACGCCGCGGCCGGCATCGAGCTGAACGACCGCTTCTTCAAGGTCGTGAGCTGGTACGACAACGAGTGCGGCTACGCGAACCGCTGCGTCGACATGATCGAGATGATGGCGAAGCGCGACGCCTAGCTCGCGGATCCCGCGGCGCGCCCCTCGCGCGCCGCGGGCCAGCGGTCGTACGTCGTCGCCGCCTCGGCGAGTCGCGCCGCGTGGGCGTCGGTCGCGGCCCCCGGGGCCATGCGCCACGTCCAGTTGCCGCTCGGCGACGCGGGGACGTTCATGCGGGCCTCGCTGCCGAGCCCGAGCACGTCCTGCATCGGGACGATCGCGACGTCGGCGACCGAGCCCATCGCGGCGCGAACGAGGTCCCACGCGATGTCCTCCCCGCTGCGGGCGAGATAGCGCTGGACGAAGGAGCGCTCCCCCGGAGCCAGCGACGCGAACCACCCCCGGGTGGTGTCGTTGTCGTGGGTGCCGGTGTAGACGACGAAGCGGCGCTCGTGGGCGTGCGGCAGGAACGGGTTCGCCGGATCGCCCGAGAAGGCGAACTGCAGCACCTTCATGCCGGCCTGCGCATGGAGGTCGCGCAGCGCCTCGACCTCGGGCGTGATCGCGCCGAGGTCCTCGGCGACGATCGGAAGCGGCCGTCCGATCGCGCGACCGAGGGCCTCGAAGAGGGCGTCGCCGGGTCCGGGGCGCCACTCGCCCCGCAGCGCGTCCCGGTCGCCGGCGGGGACGTGCCAGGCGCGCGAGAAGCCGATGAAGTGGTCGATGCGGACGACGTCGACGAGTTCGAGCATGGCGCGGAGACGCGCGATCCACCAGGAGTATCCGTCGCGCGCCATCGCCTCCCAGTCGTACAGCGGGTTGCCCCAGAGCTGCCCGGTCGGGCTGAAGTAGTCGGGGGGCACGCCGGCGACGAAGGTCGGCCGTCCGTTCGCGTCGAACAGGAACTGGCCGGGCCGGCTCCAGGCGTCGCAACTGTCGTCCGCGACGAAGATCGGGACGTCGCCCACGAGCCGGACCCCGACGGCGGCGGCGTGCGCGCGGAGTCGGGCCCACTGCCGGAAGAACGCGAACTGCCGAAATCGTGCGCGGTCGATCGAGGGCGCGAGGCGTGCTCGGGCCTCGGCGAGCGCCGACGCATCGCGCGTGCGCAGGGCTTCGGGCCACTCGCGCCAGGAACGCGAGCCGTGCGCCTCGCGGAGCGCAGCGAAGGTGGCCCAGTCTTCGAGCCACGCGCCGTGACGGGCGACGAACTCGTCGAACTCTCCCGCGAGCGGGGTCGGCCGCCGCGCGAAGAAGCGCTCGGCCGCGCGGTCGAGCAGCGGCTCCTTGCTCCGAGCGACGGCCTCGAACTCGACGCGGTCGTCCCGGAGGCCCGGCCCCGGTGCGAGGTCGCCCCGGTCGAGGAGTCCCTCGTCCGCGAGGTCGGCCGGGTCGACCAGCAGCGCGTTGCCCGCGAAGGCGGACAGCCCCTGGTAGGGCGAGTCGCCGAAACCGGTCGGGCCGAGCGGCAGGACCTGCCAGATCGACTGCCGCGCGCGGACGAGGAAGTCGACGAACCCCCGTGCCTCGCGGCCGATCCCGCCGATGCCGAACGGGCCCGGGAGGGAAGTCGGATGCAGCAGGATGCCGCTCGATCGGCCAAGCCTCATCGTCGGATTTCCCGGGCGGACCGGGCCCCGCCGAGGCCGGCGGCGCACCGTTTCTCTCCCCGCCCTCGCACGGCCTATAGCAGCGCGTCGGCGAGGCCCGCGAGCCCGGAGCGGTGCCCCGCTGCGCGACGCCCCGCCCCCGGCTTGACCGCGTCGCGCCTGCGGGGCAACCTTCGCCGAGTCCTCGCCCCGACCCGGGTGCCCGAGGCATCGTGTCAACCAAGGAGGATTGGATGTTTCTTCGAATCGCCGTCGCCGCGGGCCTGCTCGCCTTCGCCGGGACCGCTCTTGCCGACGACAACGAGACCCTCATCAAGTACTACCGCAAGAAGAACAATCTTCCGCCGTCCGCGACGATCTCCGTCTCCGACGTGAAGGAGTCGGCGATCAAGGGCGCGAAGCAGGGCACCCTGAACGTCGGCGGCCAGAAGGTCGGCTTCGTCGCCTCGCCCGACCTCCGCTACGTCGTCTTCGGAGAGCTCGACGACGTGACGATCGACCCGTCGAAGGCGGTGATGGAGAAGATCTCGCTCTCCGGCGAGCCCTTCAAGGGCGGCAAGGACGCGAAGGTCACGATCATCGAGTACTCGGACTTCCAGTGCCCGTTCTGCACCAAGGGCTACAACACGATCGAGAACGAGGTCCTGAAGTCCTACGGCGACAAGGTGAAGTTCTACTACAAGCACTACCCGCTGCCGTTCCACCCGTGGGCCGAGCCCGCCGCGATCGCCTACGAGTGCCTGAAGCAGCAGAACGCCGAGGCGGCCTGGGGCGCCTACAAGGGCTACTTCGAGAACCAGAAGGACGTGACGCCGGAGAACGTGAAGGACAAGGCGCTCGAGTACGCGGGCGACAAGAAGGTCGACAAGGCCAAGTTCGACGACTGCTTCACGAACAAGAAGACCAAGGCCAAGATCGACGCCGACAAGGCCGAGGCCGCCAAGCTCGGCATCTCCGGCACCCCCTCGTTCGTCATCAACGGCCGCCAGCTGAAGGGCGCGCAGCCGCCGGACCGCTTCAAGGCGGTCATCGACGACGAGTTGAGCTCCGCGAAGTAACCGGCGAACCCGTCGACGCGGTGCGGCCGCGCCGGGGCCTTCGGGCCTCCGGCGCGGCCGCTTCTCGTGCGGGCCCGCACCATGTCGGATCGCGAGCAGGTTCTCGCCGCCAACGCGGCGTTCTACCGGGCGTTCACCGAACGCGACCCGGTCGCGATGGAGAGCCTCTGGTCGGCGACCGACCAGGTTCTCTGCGTCCATCCCGGGTGGCGTGCGCTCCACGGTCGCGACGAGGTGCTCGCGAGCTGGTTCGCGATCCTCGCGAACCCCGAGGCGCCTCGGGTCTCCTGTCGTGACGAGGAAGTCCGCGTCCACGGCGACCTCGCCTTCGTCCTCTGCATCGAGGACCTGCCGGGAGGCGAGATGTCGGCGACCAACGTCTTCGCGCGCGAGGACGGCGACTGGCGCCTCGTGCACCACCACGCCGGTCCGATCGCCTCGGAGTCGGAGGACGAGGAGCCCGACGAGCCCGACGAAACGCCGACCGGCTTCCTGAACTGATTCGGGAGCCCGGCCGCCGAGGTCGGGTCGACGGGCGCCGCGGGCCGCGGGCCCGACCGGCGGCGTCCGACCGAACGCCGCGGGTCGACAGCCTCCCGGGGCGACGATAGGCCGAAGGACGTGGATGCGATCGTGCGCCTCGGCCGCGGGCCGCTCGTCGTCGTGGCGCCGCACGGCGGCACGAGCGCCCGCGACCTGCTCGAGCCGCCGGATCGCCCGGTCCGGTCGAACGACCTCCATACCGCGGACCTGGCCCTGCAACTCGCCGAGCGCGTCGATGCGAGCCTGGTCGCGAACGGGGAGGTCGACCGGAACCGGGTCGACCTGAACCGCATCGACGAGGTCGCGACGCGGGCGCCGTGGCTCTTCGAGAAGCTCGCCGAACTGGTCGACGGGGCGCTCGCCGCGCACGGTCGGGCCGAGGTCTTCTTCGTGCACGGCTGGCACGTGGTCCAGCCGCGCTGCGACGTGGGCGTCGGCGCGCGGTTCGCGAGCGTGCGTGCGGCCCCGACGGATCGTCTCACGGTCGGCGAGCGCTATCTTCGCGATCGCCTCGATGTCTTTCGCGAGGCCTGCCTCCGCATCGGCGTCGACGCGGCCTTCGGCGACCGATGGCCGGGCGCGCATCCCAACAACGTGCTGCAGGTGTTCCGGCGCTCCTGCGATCGTGGGTTCGAGGGTGCCGCGGGCCGCCTCGCGGCCGCGGCGCGTTCGGGGCGCGTCGAGGCGGTCCAGCTCGAGCTCGGTGCCGCCCTGCGCTGGCCGGGTGCACCGCGCGAGGCCTTCGTCGATGCATTCGCCGCGACGCTCGGATCGCCCGCGGCCGCGTCGAGGCGGGAGAGCCCGGCCGACGACGTCGCGGAACGCGGTCGCGGGACGGACGAGCGTCGTGCCCTCGGACTCCGCCTGTTCGATCCCGCCTCGGGCCCCGCGGGACTCGGACTCGTGGCGGGCGTCGGGCCGATGCCGGGCGGTCGCCTCGGGGGCCGACTCCTCCTCTTCCCGGGATCGCAGCGCCTCGTCCTGTTCACCGGCGAGCAGCGTGGCGGGCCGGCGGGAAGCGTGGGTGCTCTCCGGGTCGAGCGGGACCCCGACGGTCTCCGCCTCGGTTTTCGCGGGCACGCGCTCGCGGCGCCCGACGCCCGGGATCACTTCCGGAGCGAGCGGGCGCAGCTCCGGGCGAGGGTCGTGCCGGTGTCCGTCGACGTCCGGCTCGACGACGCGGGGCACGGGTTCGGGCTCGCCGTCGGTCGCGTGGAGATCGACGGCGAGGTCCTCGTCGTGAAAGCCGGTGGTTTCTCCGGGGTTCCGTGGGGAGGGGGCGTCGACGGGCCGCCGCTGCCCGAGACCCGCGTCGCGACGGCGACCGATCGCGCGGAAGGGCTCTCGTTCCGCGTGCGCGACGGGCTCCTCGCGGGGTTTCGCCACGGCGCGCCCGGGGCGCCCGCCGAGCCGGTCCGGGGAGTCGCTCGTCGACCGGGTTCCCGGCCGGGCGAGCTCGACCTGGAGGTCGAGGGCGGCCCGCTTCGCTTCGAGCCGCGCTGCCACCTGGCCTGGCTGCGAAGCGGGCCCGACGGCCGCCATGCCACGGTCACGGTCGGCGTGCTCGCCCGCGACCCCGCGAGCGGAGCCCCGGGCGGGGGGATCTTCGAGCACGTCGAGCCCCGCGAGAGCGCGCCTCGGGAAAAGACCGGGTTGCCCGCCGGTTCGAAGGTTCCATGATGGGAGTGCGTCCATCTGGGTGGGCGAACCGGGGCCGGGTGCGGGAATCGGCGGGAGGCGGGAGCATGCGAGACGAAGGCGGGATCGTCGCACGGAAGATCGGGCGGGCCCTCGTGGCTCGCTCCCGCACGGTCGCGCTCCCGGTCGGGATGCTCCTGCTCGCCGCGGCCCCTGCCTTCGCATCCGGCCTCTCCTCGGTCGTGGCTCGCGGGCTGCGTGCGACGGCGGCGCGCGAGGGAGCGGTTCGCGTTCTCGTGCAGGTGAAGCCGCAGGCCATGGCCGATCGGGGTCCGGTCGACGCGGCTCCGGGGGCCGCGGCTCTCGGAGCGGTGGAACGCACGCTCGCGGGGCGCTCCTGGGGCCTCGCCCGCGAATTCCGCACGGTGCCGGTCGTGGCCATCGAGGCCACCACGGAGGCGCTCGACGCCCTCGCGGCATCCGGCGCCGTCGAGCGTGTGGTCGAGGACCGCCTCGAGAAGACGATGCTCGACGAGAGCGCTCCCATGGTGCAGGCCGACGAGATGTGGGCCTCGGGCGAGGAGGGTTCGGGCTGGACGATCGCGGTGCTCGACACCGGCGTCGACGCGGCGCATCCCTTTCTCGCCGGCAAGGTGGTCGACGAGGCCTGCTTCTCCGCCAACGGGAGCTGCCCCGACGGGCAGCGCGAGCAATACGGAGCGGGCGCGGCGGCGCCGTGCTCCTGGGCTCCGGGCTCGTGCGGCCACGGCACGCACGTTGCCGGCATCGCGGCCGGCCGCGGTGCCGCCTACTCCGGCGTCGCGCGGGGAGCCTCCATCCTCGCGATCCAGGTCTTCTCCCGCTTCACCGGAAAGGCGGTCTGCGGCGACGGCGAAGACCCGTGTGCCCGCAGCTACAACTCCGACACGCTCGCCGCCCTGGAATACGTCTACTCGAAGCGGCAGGAGCTGCGCATCGCGGCCGCGAACATGAGCCTCGGCGGCGATCTCTATTCGAGCCAGGCCCAGTGCGACGCCGACGACCCGGCCCGCGAGGCGATCGTGCAGCAGCTGCGCGCGGTCGGCATCGCGACCGTCGCGGCCTCGGGCAACGAGGGCAAGGCGAACCAGCTGTCGGCGCCCGGGTGCCTGACCGGAGTCGTCAGCGTCGGCGCGGTCACGAAGCAGGACGCGATCGCCTCGTTCTCGGATTCCGCGGCGTTCCTGTCGGTCCTGGCCCCCGGCTACCAGATCGAGTCGTCGATCCCGCGGTCCCGCTACGCGGTGATCTCGGGCACCTCGCAGGCGACTCCCCACGTCGCGGGCGCGTTTGCACTCCTCTACGAGCGCATGGGTGCGGCCGACGTCGTGCGCGCGCTCGACGCCCTGCGCGCGACCGGGCTCCCGCTCCTCGACTCGCGCAACGGGTTCACGTTCCCGCGCATCCTCGTGCGCGGCGCGGCCGACGCGCTCGGGGCCCC
>JAGWVP010000009.1 GCA_018970825.1 bacterium
CGCGGGGCCGGGCGCGTCTTCCGCTTCAGCCGCGGAAGACCTTGTCGATCCCGTCGATCACGACCTGCTCGCGGTCGTTCACACGGCGGCCGACGCCGAGGAATCCACCGCTCGCCTCCGCCACCGCGCGCGCCTGGGACGCGAGCCCGCTCGCGACCTTGGCGATCTCGGCCGGCTCGACGCGCTCGCGCAAAGCCTTCGCCCACGCGCTCCAGGCGTCGCGCACGGCGGGTGTCGGCTCGTCGCGCAGCAGGCGCTCGAACGCCTCGTGGACGGCCGTGCCGGGCTCGATCCCCTGCTCGGCGGCGGCCCGGAGCAGCGCCTCGCGCTCGCGGTCGTCGACGCGTCCGTCGGCCCACGCGACCTCGACCAGCGGGTAGAGGGCGAAGGCCGCGAGCGTCTCGTGGTTCACGTGGAGGGCGACCAGCGTGTCGAGGACCTCGTCGTCGGCGATGCCGGTGATCTTGCGCAGGACGACCTTCGGCTGCGCCGACTCCATCTGGTCGCGCAGTCTCTCCAGCAGCGCCTGGTTCTGCTTCTTGAAGAACTCTTCTTCCAGAGCCTGCCGGCGGCGTTCGAACGAGTCGCTCATGGTGTCCTCCCGAGGCCCCGATGTTCGCAGTCGGGAGCGGCGGGAACAAGCCCGAGACGTCGTGCTAGGAGGGGCGGCATGAAAGCCCCGCACCCGGCCCTCCGACCCGGCCGCCTCCGGCGGTTCGCCCTCGCGTCGTTCCTCGCCCTCGCAGCCGCGGGCTGCGGCAACGGCGACGGCTGCGCCGGCTACATCTCGATCAACGCGAGTCCCGAGGAGTGCGCGCGGATCGCCGAGCGCTTCGGCTGCGCCTCGTTCGACGCGACCGGCCCGAGTTGCGGCCTGCAGGCCTGCGCCCGCTGCAACGGCATCGACTCCTCGTCCTGACGGACGGGAGCCCGCTCGCGGCCTCGCCCCGGCTACTTCGCCGCCGGAACAGCGGCCCCCGCCACGAGGGCGCTCTCGACCTTCTGCTTCAGCTCGTCCTTCGACGACTGGAGCAACTGGAACTGCTCCGGGGTGAGCACCGCACGCAGGGACTCGTCGCGCTCCTTCTGGATCGACTCTCCCTGGGCATAGCGGGACAGGACGTTGCCGTCGCCCTTGAGCACCGGGTCCATCTTGCGGGCGGTGTCGAGGTTGATCTGGGCGACCTTCGCGGCGACGTCGGGCGCGAGGCCGAGCTTGTCGCGCATCCATTCGGTCTGGAGAGTCGCGCGCTGCTCGGGCGTCGACGCCTTCACGGCCGCGTCTCCGGCCGAGTCGGCGCGGACCGGACCGGAGGCCGTCAAGACGACCACGGCCGCGGCGCCGAGGAGCGCCGCGGCCCGCGAACGGAAGTCCCGGGCGCTCACGCCTTGAGCGCCTTGGCGAGGATGCGGAGCTCGTCGCCGATGTTCTCGGGGATCACGTAGCCGGCGGGGTCGCGGATCTGGCCGAGGTGCGAGGCGATGTCCTCGGCCGCGACCTTCGCGCCGCGATCGGCGATCCAGCCCGGGGCGAGTCCGAGGAAGACGCGCGCGTAGCGCCCGCCGCCGACCGAGAAGATCTCGTGATTGACCTCGCAGCCCTCCGAGCAGAGGTAGACGACGAGCGGCGTCACGGTCTCCGGCTCGAGCAGCGGCGCGAGCGGCCCGAGCAGGTCCTCGGTCATGCGCGTGCGCGCGGTCGGCGCGATCGCGTTCGAGCGGATGTTGTACTTCTGGCCCTCGACCGCGAGCACGTGCATGAGGCCGACGAGGCCCATCTTCGCCGCGCCGTAGTTCGTCTGGCCGAAATTGCCGAAGATGCCCGCGCCCGAGGAGGTGAACACGAAGCGCCCGTAGCCCTTGTCCTTCATCGCGCGGAAGGCCGGCTGCGAAACGTAGAACGCGCCCTTCAGGTGGACGTCGAGGACGAGCCCGAGATCCTCCGGCGTGAGCTTCGCGAACGTCTTGTCGCGCAGGATGCCCGCGTTGTTGATGACGACGTCGATCTGGCCCCACTTGTCGATCGCGGCCTTGACCATCGCCTCGCCGCCCTCGGGGGTCGCGACCGAGTCGTGGTTGGCGATCGCCTGGCCGCCCGCCTTCTCGATCTCGGCGACCACCTGGTCGGCCATGCTGTGGCTCGCGCCGGTGCCGTCGGGCTTGCCGCCCAAATCGTTCACGACGATGCGGGCGCCGCGGCGGGCGAGTTCGAGGGCGTAGGTCTTGCCGAGGCCGCCGCCCGCCCCGGTGATCAGGGCGACGCGACCGTCGAATCGGATGTCGGACATGGGATGAGTTCCTCCTTCTAGGGGCGGGGATATACCGACCGCCCTGCCGGGGATCGAGTCCGGCCGGAGCCTCCCTCCCGGGGGGCCGCCACGAGGGATCCGGCCCCACCCGGGGAGGGGCCGGCCGCGGGGGCACCCGGCCGGGTCGGTGCCGACCCGGGCTCCGGTCGGGCGCCCGCCCGAATCGATCTTGTGCGGGCCGGGATTGCGGGGTTAGGTCTGGGCGCATGCGTCCCGCGAGGCATCCGGGGGGGATCCACCGGGGCGCAGGAGAGCCACCGCCCATGCGACGTCTTCGATCTCGCAGCCTCCTGCCGGTCCTGCTCGCCGTTTTCGCCTCGGCGGTGCCGGCGACGCCGACCCGGGCCGCCGAGAGCTACACGAACTTCGAGACCACCGGGCACGTCCGCCCGGTCGCGCTCTCGCCCGACGGCTCGAAGCTCTTCGCCGTCAACACGCCCGACTCGCGGCTCGAGGTCTTCACGATCGGGGCCGACGGGACCCTCACCTGGAGCTCCTCGGTCCAGGTCGGACTCGACCCGGTTTCGGTCGCCGCGCGCAACGCGTCGGAGGTCTGGGTGGTGAACCACCTCTCCGACTCGATCAGCGTGGTCGACGTCTCCTCCGGCACGCCGCGGGTCGTGCGCACGATCCTCACCTGCGACGAGCCCCGCGACATCGTGTTCGCGGGCACGGGCGGCAACCGCGCCTTCGTCAGCACCGCCCGGCGCGGGCAGAACTGCGTCGACCAGAACGGCACCGCGGTCGCCTTCAACGGCGGCACGGCGGGCACGCCGCGCGCCGTCGTGCAGGTGTACGACGCGGCCAACCTCGGCAGCACGCTGGTCGTCCGCCCGATCACGAACGTTTTCCTGTTCGGCGACACGCCGCGTGCGCTCGCGAAGAGCGCCGACGGCAACACCGTCTACGCCGCGATCTTCCACTCCGGGAACGAGACCACCACGGTGCCGGAGAACGCGGTCTGCGACGGCGGGGCCGGTGCCTCGTCGTGCTCCGTGTTCGGCGTCTCCGTCCCCGGCGGCCTGCCCGCGCCCAACTCGATCGACGACGGGTCGCTCGGGCTCGGCGGGCCCGAGACCGGCCTGATCGTGCGCCTGAACCGCGTCAACGGGCGCTGGGAGGACCAGCTCGGCCGCAACTGGAGCAACGCGGTCCGCTTCACGCTTCCGGACTACGACGTCTTCAAGATCGACGCCTCGGCCACGACCCCGGTCGAGGGAGGGGTCGCGACCCGGTTCGCCCACGTCGGCACGATCCTCTTCGACATGGCCGTGAACCCGGTGAACGGGAAGATCTACGTCACGAACACCGAGGCCCACAACGAGGTGCGCTTCGAGGGCGAGGGCACGCTCACCCGCGACGGAGCGACGGCCACCACGGTGCAGGGCCATCTCCACGAGGCCCGGGTCACGGTGCTGTCGGGCACGAGCGTGCTGCCGCGACGACTGAACAAGCACATCGACTACTCGAAGTTGCCGACGCGCGGCGACTCGATCCCGGCGGACACGGCCGCGAAGAGCATCGCCACGCCGGTCGGCATGGCCGTGTCCTCCGACGGCACGACGGTCTACGTCGCGGGCTTCGGCTCGAACACGGTCGGCGTCTTCGCCGCCTCCCAACTCGAGAACGACACCTTCGTCCCCTCGACGACCGACCGGCTCGCGATCTCCGGCAAGGGACCGACCGGCCTCGCGCTCGACGAGTCGCGCCAGCGGCTCTACGTGATGAACCGGCTCGACGACTCGATCTCGGTCGTGAACCTGCAGACCTTCGTCGAGCAGCAGAAGGTGATCCTGCACAACCCCGAGCCGGCGAAGGTCGTGAACGGCAGGCCGTTCCTCTACGACGCCACGATCTCCTCGGCGAACGGCGAGACCTCGTGCGCGGCCTGCCACGTCTTCGGCGACCTCGACAGCCTCGCCTGGGACCTCGGCAACCCGGACGCGACCGGCACGGACCTGAATCCCGCCACGTTCACGATCCCGGGCTTCACCAGCCCCGCGGAGTTCCACCCCCTGAAGGGCCCCATGACCACGCAGAGCCTGCGCGGCATGGTCGGCGCGGGCGCCATGCACTGGCGCGGCGACCGCAACGGCGGCTTCGACGCGCCGCTCGACGAGGACCTCGCGTTCAAGCAGTTCAACGGCGCCTTCACGAGCCTGCTCGGCCGCACGTCGACGCTCTCCACCTCGGAGATGCAGGCCTACACGGACTTCGTCCTGACGACCGTCTACCCGCCGAACCCGATCCGCCCCCTCGACAACAGCCTCACGACGTCGCAGGCGAACGGCCGGACCGTCTATTTCAACACGCTCGCCGACGGCGGCGGGCTCGGACCCGGCGTCGGCATCACCTGCAACGCCTGCCACGAGCTCGATCCTGCGAACAAGCACTTCGGCGCGAACGGCAAGGCTTCCTTCGAGGGCGAGACGCAGGAGTTCAAGATCGCCCACCTGCGCAACATGTACACCAAGGTGGGCATGTTCGGGATGGTCGGCCCCACTTCGAGCCAGGGCGCCGAGACGAACCAGGGCGACCAGATCCGCGGCTTCGGGTTCCTGCACGACGGCAGCACCTCGACGCTCATCCGCTTCCTGCAGGCCGCCGTGTTCTCGCTGACGAACACCCAGCGCACCCAACTCCAGGACTTCATGTTCGCGATGGACTCGAACGTGGCGCCGGTCGTGGGCCAGCAGGTCACCGTCAACTCGACGAACTCGGCGACGGTCGGCGCCCGCATCGACCTGCTTCTCGCGCGCGCGGCGGCCGGCGAATGCGACGTGATCGTGAAAGGCGTCGTCGGCGGCGTCCAGCGCGGCGGCTACCGTCTCGCGAACGGCAGTTTCCAGATGGACCGCGCGGGCGACGTCCGCACGGAGGCGCAGGTCCGGGCGCTCGCCGCGACCGCCGGGCAGGAACTCACCTACACGGCCGTCCCGGTCGGATCGGGCTTGCGGGCCGGCGTGGATCGCGACCAGGACGCGGTCCTCGACCGCGACGAGCTCGACGCGGGCGCGAACCCGGCGGCGTCTCCCACGCCCACCCCCTCGCCGACGCCCGTGCCCACGGCGACGCCCAGCCCGACACCGGTCCCGACCGCGACACCGACACCCACGCCCACCCCGACGCCGACCGCGACGCCGACGCCGACGCCGTCCCCGGTGCCGACCGCGACCCCGACGCCCGCCCCGACCGCGACGCCGACGCCCGTGCCGACCGCGACCCCCACGCCGACCCCGGTGCCCACGGCCACGCCGTCCCCGACGGCGACGCCCGTGCCGACCGCGACGCCGACGCCGGTGCCCACGGCGACGCCCACGCCCACCGCGGTACCGACCGCGACGCCGGTGCCGCCGATCCGCATCCTGACCGGCTCGATGGCGCTGCGCGACGACGCACTCCCGCCGATCGACCCGTCGACCCGCACGTTCCTCTTCAAGTCGAAGAACGCGGGCACCGTCGCGAGCGGCGTCGTGGCGCCTGCGCTTCTCGGCACCGGGGACCCGTCGATCCACGGCGGTTCGCTCACGATCTACAACGGCGAGGGAAAGACGGACAAGGTCGTCGTCGACCTTCCCGCGAGCGGCTGGCTGCGCAGCGGGACGACGGACGCTCCGACGTACAAGTTCGCGAGCAAGACCGGACCGATCTCGTCGGTCGTCCTGCGCAACGGGCTTCTCCAGGTGAAGGGCAAGGGCGCGGGCCTGCTCCCGCTCGCGAACGCACCGCAGGGCTCCGTCGCGATCCGCCTGCGCACCGGGTACACGCCGCATCTCTGCGCGAAGGCGCCGGCAGCGAGCCCGACCGTGGACACGACGGGTCGCTTCGACTCGGTGAAGGGCGCTCCCATCCCCGCCACCTGCCCGCCGGTCCCCTGAGACCGGACGGCGGCCGCCTCGGACGGGGGCGGCCGCCGCAGGCGCCCGCATGCAGTTCGCGCTCTTCTACGAGATCCCGGTCCCCCGTCCCTGGACGCCAGGGGCCGAACATCGCGCCTACAAGGAGACGCTCGAGCAGGCGCTCGCGGGCGAACGCTGGGGCTGGGACGCCTTCTGGTCGGTCGAGCATCACTTCCTCGAAGAGTACTCGCACTGCTCGAATCCGGAGGTGCTCTACGGCGCGATCGCAGCGCGCACGAGCCGGATGAGGCTCGGCTACGGGGTCCGCCTCATGCCGGGCCCCTACAACCACCCGGTCCGCACGGCCGAGTCGGTCGCGGTGCTCGACCTGCTGTCCGACGGGCGCGTCGACTTCGGCACCGGGCGCTCCTCGTCGCGCACCGAGCTCGAGGGCTTCGGCATCGATCCACGTGCGACCCGCGCGATGTGGCAGGAGGCGATCGGCCACGTCGTCGACTGCTGGACGAACGACGAGGTCGAGCTCGACGGGCCCACCTGGCGGATGCCGAAGCGGCGCGTGCTGCCGAAGCCCCTGCAGGACCCGCACCCGCCGATCTGGGGGGCGACCTCGTCCGACGAGGGGCACCGGCGGATCGGCGCGCTCGGGCTCGGCCTGTGCTCGTTCGCCGTCGGCATCCCGCCGGAGTCGGTGAAGGAGAAGATCGACCTCTACCGCGAAGCCGTCGCAGGGTGCACGTCGCCGATCGGCCGCTTCGTCAACCCGCGCGCCGCGACCTTCACGATGACCCTGTGCGCGCCGACGCGGGCGGAGGCGCTCGAGACCGCGCGCGAATCCTTCGAGTGGTACCCGAGGGAGGGGGCCCGCATCTTCGGCTCGCTCGCGCGCTGGACGGACGAGCAGCGGCGCGCTTCCGGGAACCAGGACGACGCGGGCGACGTTCTCCCGGTCGACGACCCCGTCGCTCTCGGCCAGGCGAGCCTGGACGACATGGCAGTCGCCGGCACGTGCGTACTCGGCACGCCGGAGGAGTGCGTCGAGACCTGCGAGCGCTACCGCGCGGCCGGGGTCGACCTGCTGCTCTGCCTCGTGAATCCGTACAGGATCCCGCACGCGAAGGTGATGCAGACGATCGAGCTCATGGGACGGTTCGTCATCCCGCGCTTCCGCTGACGCGCCTGCCGGGCCGCCGCGGGCGGCATCCCCTCACGCACCCGTCGGGGGATCGCCCGAGTCGAGCAGCCGCAGCGACCACGCACCGCGACGGGTGGCGCATGCCGCGCCGACGAACGGTGCCGACGCGGCCATCGAGGCCGTCCAGCCGTCGGGCGGTCGCACCGCCAGCAGGCCGCTGCCGTTCAGGCCTCCGCGCCGCAGCTCGAGCGGGGTCGTCACGAGTTCGGCGACGGTCGAGCGCAGGCCGCGGGACGCGAGCCGCGCGAGCATCGCGTTGGGCCGTGTGAGGCTCTTCACCGGGTACCAGAGCAGGAAGGTCGCGCGCGTCGTCGCCGCGACCGCGTCGGCGAGCGCGTCCGGGACGCGGATCCAGTCCTCCTTCGCGGTCCAGGGCGGATCGACGAGCACGAGCACCGACGCGGCGGCGGACTCCGCGGCGCGCGCCTCCTCCGCGAGCGCGGCGAGCCCGTCCCCGAGCGACACCCGCACTCTCGGATCGTCCGCGACCAGCCGGGCGAGGCTCGCGTGCGCCCGGGGGTCGCGCTCGCGCAACGAGAGCCGGTCGCCGGGGCCGAGCAGGGTGCGCGCGATCTCGGGCGAGCCGGCCCAGGTGCTCGACCGGCCGGCGTAGCCCAGGCGACGACAGAGCTCGATCCAGCGGGCGACCGGTTCGGGAGCACCCGGGGGCGCGGCATCGACCGCTGCCGCGACGCGCTCCACGCCGGCGCTCCACTCGCCGGTCGAGCCGAGCCGGTAGCGTCCCTCCCCGGCGTGGCTCTCGACGTAGTGCATCGGCCCGTCGGCCGGACGCGAGAGCCGCAGCGCCTCGACGAGCCCCAGGTGCTTCCACGCATCGCCCACGTTCCCGGCATGAAAGCCGTGCCCGTAGTCCGGCGCCGACGCCGGGTCGCGGTAGCGCGAGGTTCCGTCGTTCACGGCGAGCGCCGCGACGACCGGGCCCGCGTCCTCTCGACGGCGAGCCAGGTGTCCGCGAGGGCCCGTGTCGAGTGCGGGGTTCCCGCGCGAAGGCGCATCGGCGACGAGGCGGGGCCGAGGTGCCGTCCCCGGCCGCCGCTCTCGACCCGGAGACGGCCGCGCAGCACGCGCAGCACCTGCCCGTGCGGATGGACATGGGACTCCTCCGCGTGTCCGCGGGGCTTGAACACGAGGAGCAGGTCCGGGGCGAGGCCGAACACCTTGCGACCGTGCGCCGCGAGGCGATGGACGCGGACGGCGTTCCGCGCGGCGGCCGCACGGGGACCGGATCGTCCGACTCCTCCGGGCATCGCTCAGCGCAGCCCGTAGGCGACGATCTTCTTGTGGAGCGCGACCCGGGAGACCCCGAGCAGTCGCGCGGTGCGGCTCACGTTGCCGCGCTGCTCGGCGAGCGACTCCGCGATGTAGGCCGCTTCGAACTCGGCCTTCGCGCTCCGCAACGGCTTGCGCTCGACGGCCGCATCGGCGGCGCCCCGCACCGGGCCGTCGACGGGGCCCGCAGCCTGCGGAACGGCGAAGAGTTCGGGCTCCGGCACGAAGAGTTCGGGGTCGAGGTGCTCGGCGTCGATCGCAACGCCGTCGGGGGCGAGGGCCGCCGCGCGGACGAGGGCGTGCCCGAGCTGCCGGAGGTTGCCCGGCCAGCGACCGGTCTCGAGCAGCGCCACCGCGGCCGGGGAGATCCCCACCTCCTCCCGGCCGAGCCGTCGCTGGGCCTCGCCCGCGAGTCTCCCCGCGAGCGCGGGCAGGTCCTCCCGCCGTTCGCGCAGGGCCGGGACCCGGATCGGGAAGGCCGCGATTCGGAAGAAGAAGTCGGGCCGGACCCGGCCCGAGCGGACCTCGGCGCGCAGGTCGCGATGCGTCGAGGCGACGAGGCGCGCCGCGACGGGGCGGAGTGCGGCCTCGCCCTCCCGGACGAAGCCGGAGCACTCGATCAGGCCCATGATCCTCGCCTGGAGAGTCGGCGGAAGATCGCCGACCTCGTCGAGGAACACGGTGCCCCGTCCCGCCGCCTCGAGCAGGCCGGGCTTCTCCCGCCCGAAGAGTTCGGCCTCGATCGAAGCCTCCGAAAGCGAGGCGCAATGCAGGACGAGGAACGGCTCGGCCGCGCTCGGACCGAGATCGTGCAGCCGCCGCGCGACGCGCCCCTTGCCCGTCCCGGTCTCGCCTTCGAGGAGTACCGGGAGGTCCGTGCGCGCCGCCGCCTCGACCCGGGCCGCGAGACGCCGCGCCGCGAGCGATCGCTCGGCCTCGTCGGCGAGGTGCTCGGATCCCGGCGAGCGGGCCCTGGTCGCGGACTTTCCCGGCACGGTCGAGAGCCAGATCACGTCGCGCCCTAGGGCGCAACCCTTAAGACCCGACGGAAAGCCCCCTAGGGGATGACGCGTCGCGCTGGCGGTCGAAGATCTCGAAGCGGGCGATGCCGGCCCGCTGCAGGAGGAAGGCGGCGAGGACGCGAAGGATCTTGTTCCCGTAGACCACGCTGTCGCGGAAGCTGATGCTCGACGCCTCGGGGAAGTAGCGCACGGGCATGGGCGCGTCGCCGAGCGTGAAACCGTGGTAGGCGGCCTGCGCGAGGAACTCCGCGTCGAAGCCGAAGTCCTCGGAGTTGGCCTCGAAGTCCACCGTCTCGAGCACCTCGCGACGGTAGGCACGGAAGCCCGAGTGCCCCTCGGCGAGGTTCTGGCCGAGCACGACGTTCATCACCAGCGTGAGGATCCGGTTCATCAGGTACTTGTACGCGGGCATGCCGCCGCGCAGCGCCTCGCGGCGGGTGCGGATGCGGGCACCGAGGATCACGTCGCACACGCCCTCGCGCAGGAAGCCGACGAAGTTCGGGACGAGGCGGGCGTCGTACTGCCAGTCGGGGTGCAGCATGACGACGATGTCGGCTCCCCGCTCGAGCGCGGTGCGATAGCAGGTCTTCTGGTTGCCGCCGTAGCCGCGGTTGCGCTCGTGCCGGATCACGACGAGTCCGAGCTTCTCGGCGAGGTCGGCGGTGCCGTCGCGGCTCGCGTCGTCGACGAGCACGATCTCGTCGGCGGCTCCCGTCGGGATGTCGGCGAGCGTCTTCTCGAGCGTCTGCACGGCGTTGTACGCCGGCATGACGACGATCACCTTGCCCCTCTCCATCGCGACAGAGCGTAGCCCAACGAAAGGACGCCCGCGACGAGGCCCAGCCGGACGCTCGCCGGATCGTACACGAAACGCACGCGGTGCGACCCCGCGTCGAGGCGGACCGCGCGGAAGAGCGCGTTCGCCCTGCGCACCGGAGCAGCGACGCCGTCGACCGTGGCCTGCCAGCCGTCGTGGTGGGCGTCGGCGAGGACGAGCCATCCCGGGCCGGGCGCGTCCACCTCGACCTCGACCCGGCGCGGGGCGTACGACGTGATGCGCGCGGGCCGCGGACGCCCCGTCGCATCGTCGACGGCCGCGGCCGCGACGGTCTCGGGACCCGCGAGCCCCGGCTCGCCCTCGATCACGACCGTCTCGCGCAGCCTCGAGCCGAGCGCGAGCACCCTCTCGAGCGCGGCGTCCGCATCCGCCGCGGGCTCCGCGGCGGAGACGAAGTAGGCCCGCGGAAAGGCCGTGGCCCGCGTCGCGACCGAGACCGGACCGTCCGCGGCGGCATCCGCGGCGGCGTCGATCGTCCACCCGACCGCGGCCGCGTCGAGAAAGTCGGACGCCTCCGGCCGGAGGCGCGGGAGGTCGTAGACCCAAAAGGTGTCGCGACCGCCGAGCGCCCGGCCGAACCACGCGTGGAAGGTCGCGAGCACCGGCACGTCGTAGCCGCGGACGTCGTGCAGGCCGGCGAAGATCCCGGTCCCGGGCGGCAGCACCTCGCCCGCCGCCGCGACGCGCGGGGGCGCCGGCCCCTCGCCTCCGATCGCCTCGATGGACGCGGGCCGCGGCGGGAGCGCCTCGTCGGCCCGCACCCACGGATTCCACGCCGAGCCCGCGAGCCAGAGTTCGGCGAAGACGATGCCCGCCACCGCGGCCCTGGCCCTCGCGTGCCACGGGGAGGCCAGCGCCGCGCACGCGGCCGCGGCGAGCGCGAGGAGCGGCAGCGACCGGAGCGACGTCCGGGCGAGCGACGCCGCGACCGTCCCCGGAGACTCGGCGCCGAGCGCGGTGAACGCCGCCACGAGCGTGCTTCCGCCGCCCGAGGCGAGCCACGCGAGCGCGAGCGCGATCGCTCCCCCCGCGATGGCGAGCGAGCGACGCGCGCGCGCGACCGCCTTCGCCGTCGCGTCCGGGCGCCCGGGCGACGGCTCGGGCGCGAGTTCGTCGACGCCGAAGCCCGCGAGCATCGCGCACGCGAGCAGCGACAGCAGCACCGCGTAGTAGTTCGGGTTCTGGCGGAACAACGGCAGGCGGAGGAGCAGCGCCGCGACCGGTCCGGGGCCGGTCGCGATCGCCCAGCCGAGCGCGCCCTGCACGGCGAACGCGAGGCGGGGCCCGGAGGGGCGCGCGAGGATCGCGACGGCGGCGAGCAGGAGCGCCGCGAGTCCGACGCTCGGCGCGAGCGCGTGGAGGAGGTTCGGGCCGGCGCCCCAGCCCGGCGAGGCGAACAGGCCCGGCGCGAGCAGGGACCACCACGCGACCTGCGGGAGGAAGAACGGGTTCGCGGAGGAGCGCACCGCCCAGGTCGAGCTGTCGAGCAGGAACTCGACGAACGGGAAGAGCACGATCGCCCCCATCGCGGCCCCGAGCAGGTGGCCGCCGATCCAGGTCGCGAAGGCGCCTCCGGCGGGACGCCCCGCCTGCAGGCACCTCGTCGTCACCCACGCCGCACCCGCGACGGCCTCGAGGAAGGCGATCTCGACGTGGCCGCCGAGGAGCTGCAGCGCGACCAGCACGGCGAGCGCGACGCGGGTGCGCGGGCCGGGGCGATCGACCGCGGCCTCCGCAGCCGCGAGAAGCAGCGGGAAGAGGGCGGTCGCGTTGGTGTGCGGGTGGGAGAGCCAGAACACACCGAACGAGCAGAAGGCCCAGGCGATTCCCGAGACCGTCGCCGCGGCGTTCGACTGGCCGAGGATGCGGCCGAGGAACCAGGCCGCGAGTCCCGCGAGCAGCAGCTTCGCGACGGCGCTCGCGGTGAAGCCCCACGGGGGCGGCAACAGGTAGTGTCCGGCGTTCAGCGGGAACAGGACCGCCGACTGCGCGTCGGCGAGCAGCGGCGTGCCGGCGAAGATGGTCGGGTTCCAGAGCGGCAGCTCGCCTTCGCGCACCGAGTCCCGCGCGACCAGGAAGAAGGGCAGGAACTCGCGCGACTGGTCGTCGAGCACGCGGTTCACGGCGCGGGTCCCGGGCAGCGGCGGGGCGAGCGGGGCGGCGTCGCCGCGCCAGGGCACCATCTCCCGCAGCGCGCCGGACTGGGAGAGCGCACGCCCGGTGAACAGCGGCCAGAGGAACGCCGAGACGAGCTGGGACAGGACGGCCACGGCCCGGGCGATCTCCCGGGCCGTGGGCCGGCGGCCCGCCTCGTTCCCGGCTCGACGCTCTTCCCGCTCCTCAGTCCCCGTCATCGTCGACCGGGGCGCCGCTCGCGCGGCGGCGGCCGAAGCTGACCCCGCGTCGCGAGGAGTCGATGAAGTCGAGCAACTCGCGCACCTCGGACGTCGGGCCGCCGCGGGCGACCTCGTCCGCGAGGAGCTCCTCTCGCGCGCGGCGCAGGTCGCGCCGGTGGAGGAAGAGCGCGCGGTAGGCGCGGCGGATCGCGCCGATCGCCGCCCGGTCGAGCCCGGCCCGCCGCAGCCCGACGACGTTCACGCCGACCAGCAGGTTGTGGGGCCGCATCGCGATCGTGAACGGCGGCACGTCGCGCGAGGCGGCGGCACCACCCTGGATCAGCGCGAGGCGCCCCACGCGCACGAACTGGTGGACGAGGCAGTAGCCGGAGAGGAAGGCCTGCGGCCCGACCGTCGCGTGGCCGCCGAGCGTCGCACCGGTCGCGAGGATGGCGCCGTCGCCCACCCGGCAGTCGTGCCCGACGTGGGAGTTCGTCATGAGGAAGCAGTCGTCGCCGACGACGGTCGCCTCCTGCTTCGATCCGCGATGCAGGTGGGACCCTTCGCGGATCACGTTGCGGTCGCCGACCACGAGGCGGGTCGGTGCACCGCGGTACGCGAGGTCCTGCGGCTCGTTGCCGAGCACGACGTGCATGTGGACGCGGTTGTCGCGACCCAGCCGGGTGCCGCTGCAGACCTGCGTGAACGCGCCGATCGACGAGCCCGCCCCGATCTCGACGTCGTCCTCGACGATCGCGAACGGACCGATCCGGACGTCCGGCGCGATGCGCGCATGCGGGCTCACGATCGCACGGGGATCGATCATCGGCGGGCACGCTCGCCGGGGGACCGGGACGGCTGCCCGATCCCTTCGGCCCCCTCTCCCGCGCCGTCGTTCGCCGGCTCGCCCGGGATCGCGTAGCGCTCGCCGAGCCAGCCCTGGAGGTCGACCATCCGGCAGCGGGCGGAGCAGAACGGCCGGTGGGGATTGGCTTCCCAGGCCGTCGCTTCGCCGCAGCTCGGGCAGCGTCTCTCCGCCATGTGGTCCTCCTTATCGTCCGCGGGCCGCGGGTTCCACGCCGGGCGAGCCGGGCCGTCGGCGGTTTGCGGCTCCCGGCGGACGCGGCTAGGCGTCTCCCCGGGGTCGCCCCCGCCATGCACCGGCCGCCACAGCACTTCATCAACCGCGAGTTGTCCTGGCTCGCCTTCGACCGGCGCGTCCTCGAGGAGGCGTTCGACCCGGCGCAGCCGCTTCTCGAGCGCGTCAAGTTCCTGGCGATCTCGGCGAGCAACCTCGACGAGTTCTTCGAGATCCGCGTGGGCGGTCTCCTCCAGCAGGTCGAGGCCGGCATCGAGGAGCGCGGCCAGGACGGCCTCACGCCGGCCGAGCAGCTGCGCGCGATCGCGATCGAGGCCCACGCGCTCGTCGAGGACCAGAACCGCTGCTGGAACGAAGTCCTGCGACCGAGGCTCGCCGACGCCGGCGTCCACGTCCGCAAGCTCGACGAGCTCGACCGGGCCGAGCGCGCGGCCCTCGACCGCTGGGCCGAGGCCTCGCTGCTTCCGGTCCTGACGCCGATCACCGTCGACCCGGCCCACCCCTTTCCCTACGTTCGAAACACCGCGCTGTGCATCGCGGCGCTCGTGGTCGCGAACGACGCCGACGGCACGCCGACGCGTCGGCTCGGCGTCGTCACGGTGCCGAGCGTCCTGCCGCGACTCCTGCGGCTGCCCTCCGAGGACCGCGAGATCACCTACGTCTTCCTCGCCGACCTCGTCCAGGCGTTGGCCCCGGTGCTGTTCCACGGGCTCGAGGTCGTCGAGGCCTCGTCCTTCCGCGTGACCCGCAACTCGAACCTCTACGTCGACGAGGAAGAGGCGGACGACCTCATGTCCGCCGTCGAGGCCGAGCTCCACAACCGGCGCAAGGGCGAAGCGGTACGCCTCGAAGTCGAGCAGGACGCGTCGGCCGAGCTGGTCGGCTTGCTCCAGCGCAACCTCGACCTCGCCGACGAGCAGGTCTACCGGCTCGACGGCCCGGTGAACCTCGGGCGGATCCTGCGCCTCCACCTCGACACCCCGCGTCCCGACCTGAAGGACGAGCCCTGGATCCCGGTCGAGCGGCCGTCGCAGGAGCCGGGGGCCTTCTTCGACTCGATCCGCCGCGCCGACGTGCTGCTTCACCACCCGTACGACAGCTTCTCCGCGGTCGTCGACTTCGTGTCGATGGCGGCCCGCGATCCCGACGTGCTCGCGATCAAGCAGACGCTCTATCGCACCGGCGACGACTCCGCGGTCGTGAAGGCGCTGATCGCCGCGGCCGAGGCGGGCAAGGAGGTGACGGTCGTCGTCGAGCTCATGGCGCGGTTCGACGAGGAGGCCAACATCCGCTGGGCTCGCAGGCTCGAGGACGCGGGCGTCCAGGTCGTCTACGGGCTCGTCGGGCTCAAGACGCACTGCAAGCTCTCGCTGCTCGTGCGCTCCGAGCACGGCACGCTCGTGCGCTACGCCCACCTCGGCACCGGGAACTACCACCACTCGACGGCCCGGCTGTACGACGACCTCGGACTCCTCACCGCCCGCGCGGACGTCACCGCCGACGTGGCCGAGGTGTTCAACGTGCTGACGTCGCTGTCGCCCGCACCCCGGCTGCGGAGGATCCTGCTCGCGCCGACGGGCATGCTCGAGGGCATGCTCGCGCTCATCCGCCGCGAGGCCGCGCACGCGCGCGCGGGGCGCCCCGCGCGCATCGTCGCCAAGATGAACGCGCTGCTCGACGCCGACGTGATCGACGCCCTCTACGACGCATCGGCGGCCGGCGTCCGCATCGACCTCGTCGTGCGGGGCATCTGCGCGATCCGGCCGGGGATCCCGGGCTTGAGCGAGAACGTCCGGGTCCGCAGCGTCGTCGGCCGCTTCCTCGAGCACTCGCGCATCTACTCGTTCGACAACGGCGGCGACCCCGAGGTCTGGCTCGGAAGCGCCGACTGGATGCCCCGCAACCTGCGCAAGCGGGTCGAGGTGCTCTTTCCGATCGACGACCCGGGGATCCGCGGGCGTCTCCGGCGCGAGGTGCTCTCGCTCTACCTCGCCGACAACGTGAAGGCGCGCGAGTTGCGTGCCGACGGCAGCGAGTTCCGGGTCCGGCCGGCCGAGGGAGAGGCACCCGTGAACGCCCAGGAGGCGTTCATGCGGATCGCGCGAGGCGAGGTGCTCGATTTCCCCGACGCCTTCGCCGACGTCCCGGTCGCGCCGAGCGACCGCGCGGCGGGGCCGCGGACCGCGGAAACCGCGGTCGGCGGGGAGCGACGGCGCGCGCTCGAGCCGCGCCGCGCGCCGGCCGCCGGCCCCCTTCGGCCCGGCGGGCCGGTCGCCGGCAACGCCTGAACCGGATGTCGACCGACGGCGACGGCGCGCTCGCCGGGGTGCGCGTCGTGGTCTTCGAGGCGCGGCGCGCCGCCGAGACGGCGCGCCTGCTCGAGCGCCACGGCGCGGTCGTGATCGCGGCGCCGGCGCTCCGCGAGGTGCCGCTCGAGGGAAACCGCGAGGCGCTCGATTGCCTCGACCTGCTGCGACGCGGTGCGATCGACGTGTTCGTCGCGACGACCGGGGTGGGCCTGCGGCTGCTCGTCGAGACCTGGGCGGCGCGGGTCGACGCGGCGGGCGCGGCCGAACTGCTCTCGCGCACGACGCTCGTCGCGCGCGGGCCGAAGCCGGTTCACGCCCTGCGCGAGCTCGGGCTCGCACCGGCGAGCACCGCCGCCGAGCCGAACACCTGGC
>JAGWVP010000531.1 GCA_018970825.1 bacterium
CCGTTCGGCGACGTTCCTCTCCGTGGCCACCCCCGTGCTGCGGGCCGCTCCCACGGATTCGTCGGACGGCCGGCCCGTCGTCCTCACCGACCGGACCGGCCTCGGCCGCTTCGCCTGGCGGGAACTCGACGGAGTCGATCTGGTCACGGTCCCCGCCGGCTCCCGCCAGGATCTGCGCGTCGTGGCCGACCGCCTGGACTCGGCCGGCCGGGACCGCTGGTCGCTCGTGCTCGCGGCCGGCGCGCCGCTCCCGTGGGGGAGCGACGCACCGTGGATCGTCACCGGTCGGGAGCGGCTGGGTTCCTGGGAGATGGTGGCGGTGGCCCGCCGTCCGCCGCCACAGCTCCACGAACACGCGTTCGGGGGGTAGGCTCCGGGCCCGATGGCGCCGCGAACCACCCGCTCCACGGCCGACGCGCTGGTGATCCGGGGGGCGCGGGAGCACAACCTGTGCGACGTCTCCCTCGAACTCCCGCGCGACCGCCTGATCGTCTTCACGGGTCTCTCCGGCTCGGGCAAGAGTTCGCTCGCCTTCGACACGATCTACGCCGAGGGCCAGCGCCGCTACGTCGAGTCACTGTCGGCCTACGCGCGCCAGTTCCTCGAGCAGATGCAGAAGCCCGACGTCGACTCGATCGACGGGCTCTCGCCGGCGATCTCGATCGAGCAGAAGACGACCTCGCGCAACCCGCGCTCGACGGTCGGTACGGTCACCGAGATCTACGACTACCTGCGCCTGCTGTTCGCGCGCGTGGGCACGCCGCACTGCTGGCGCTGCGACCGGCCGATCTCGTCCCAGACCGTGCAGCAGATCGTGGACCGGATCCTGCGCATGCCCGAGGGCACGCGGCTGCACGTGCTCGCGCCGATCGTGCGCGACCGCAAGGGCGAGTACCGCAAGGAACTCGTCGACCTGCGCAAGGCCGGGTTCGCCCGGGTGCGCATCGACGGCGAGATGCGCGACCTCGGCGAGGACATCTCGCTCAAGAAGACGCTCAAGCACTCGATCGAGGTCGTCGTCGACCGGCTGGTGGTGAAGCCCGGGCTCGGCAAGCGGCTCGCCGACTCGCTCGAGACGGCGTTCCGCCACGGCGGCGACGTCGTCATGGTCGAGGAACTCGACGAGTCGGGCCCCGGCACGATGCACCTCTTCTCGCAGAAGCTCGCCTGCCCGGACTGCGGCGTCTCCTACCCCGAGCTCGCGCCGCGCATGTTCTCGTTCAACAGCCCGCACGGCGCGTGCTCCGACTGCTCCGGGCTCGGCGTCCAGCGCTCCTTCGACCCCGAGCGGGTGGTGCCCGACGAGTCGCTCTCGTTGGCCGGCGGGGCGATCGCTCCCTGGGCGCGCAAGCCCGACGCCTGGCGGCCGCTGCTGGACGCGCTCGCGCGCCACCTCGGCATCTCGCTCGACGTGCCCTGGTCGGAGCTGCCCGCGCGCGCGCGGAACGCGATCCTGAGGGGGACCGGCGGCGAGGCGGTGCTGGTGTCGCTGCGGCGCGGCAAGCGCGTGTCCCGCCCCTTCGAGGGCGTGCTCGCGATGCTCGAGCGGCGCTTCCGCGAGACCGAGTCGGTCCTGCGGCGCGAGGAGATGGAGGCCTGGCAGAGCGAGCGGCCCTGCGAGGCGTGCTCCGGCTCGCGGCTCAAGCCGGAGGCGAAGACGGTGCGGCTCGGGGGGAAGTCGATCGCCGAGGTGACCGCGCTCTCGATCGGGGCCGCGCGCGGGTGGGTGGGGTCGCTCGAGCTCTCGCCGCAGCAGCTCGAGATCGCGCGCCTCGTCCTGCGCGAGATCTCGGAGCGGCTCGGCTTCCTCTCCGACGTGGGCCTCGACTACCTGAGCCTCGACCGCGCGGCCGGCACGCTCTCGGGCGGCGAGGGGCAGCGCATCCGGCTCGCGACCCAGATCGGCTCGTCGCTGGTCGGCGTGCTCTACGTCCTCGACGAGCCCTCGATCGGGCTCCACCAGCGCGACAACGAGCGCCTGCTCGCGACCCTCGAGCGGTTGCGCGACCTCGGCAACTCGGTGCTCGTGGTCGAGCACGACCGCGACACGATGCTCGCCGCGGACCACCTGATCGACATGGGCCCCGGCGCCGGGCGCCTCGGCGGGGCGATCGTCTCGCAGGGCACTCCGGCCGAGGTCGCACGGGACGAGGACTCGCTCACCGGGGCCTACCTCTCGGGCCGCCGCTCGATCCCGGTGCCGGAGCGGCGGCGCGTGGGAAGCGGCTGGACGATCACCGTGAAGGGGGCGCGCCGCAACAACCTCCGGGGCACCGACGTGTCGATCCCGCTCGGCACCCTCACCTGCGTCACCGGGGTGTCGGGCTCGGGCAAGTCCTCGCTGGTCGTGGACACGCTCTACCCCTGGCTCGCGCGCAGGCTCCACGGCTCGCGCGAGCCGGTCGGCGAGTGCGACGGGATCGAGGGCGCGCAACTTCTCGACAAGGTGGTCGACATCGACCAGGCGCCGATCGGGCGGACGCCGCGCTCGAATCCCGCGACCTACACCGGGCTCTTCCAGCCGATCCGCGACCTCTTCGCACAGCTCCCGGAGTCGCGCGCGAGAGGCTACGAGCCCGGCCGCTTCTCGTTCAACGTGAAGGGAGGGCGCTGCGAGGCCTGCACCGGCGACGGCCTGATCAAGATCGAGATGCACTTCCTGCCCGACGTCTACGTCACCTGCGAGG
>JAGWVP010000532.1 GCA_018970825.1 bacterium
TGGCTCGACGGCGGGGAGCCCCCGCCCGCCCTGCGCGAACGCTTCGCGCGTCCCGTCGCGCGTCTCGCGGCCGGGCGCGCGCTCGCCGCGGCCGGCGCCCGGGCCGCGATCGACGTGAGCGACGGCCTGCTCGCGGACCTGGGCCACCTCTGCCGCGCGAGCGGCGTCGGCGCCGAGATCGAGCGGGCACGCCTGCCGAGACTCGCCCCGGTCGCGATCCGCGACGAGTCGGGCAGCGACTTCGCGGCGACGGGAGGCGAGGACTACGAGCTCCTCGCGGCCCTTCCGCCCGAGATCGACGACGACGCGATCGCGGCCCTCGAGCGCGCGTGCGAGGTCGAGCTCACCGTGGTCGGCCGCTGCACCGCGCCGGGCGCCGGCGTTCGCCTGCTGGGCGCGGACGGGCGCGATCACGCGCCCACGCGGCGCGGGTTCGACCACTTCGCGGACGGCGAGTCCCCGGGGCCGCGCGGAAGGCGCGTCCCGGGCTGAGCGGCACCGGTCGACTCCTCGCTCCAGGCGTCCCGGGAACGGGCGATGGGGGGTCGAGGGACGGACGAACCCCGAGGTGGACGTGAGGGGAAGAGGCGCGTGTTCGACATCGAGTTCCTGAGACGGATCCGGATCGCGGAGATCGACTCCGTCGTCGCCGACCTCCCTGCTGGGGGACGCGTCCTCGAATTCGGTGCCGGCGACGGGACCCAGGCGATGGACCTCTCGCGCCGCGGCTTCGACGTGATCGGGATCGATCTCGCGCGGTCCGCGCACGCGGGACACCGGGTGTTTCCCGTCCTCGACTACGACGGTTCGCACATTCCGCTACCCGACTCCTCGGTCGACGTCGTGTTCTCGTCGAACGTCCTCGAACACGTGGAAGACCTTCCGGGCGCCTTGGCCGAGATGCGCCGCGTGACCAGGGACGGAGGCCTGGGTGTTCATCTCGTGCCGTCGGTCGCCTGGCGTGCCTGGACCCTCGTGACCGGGCCCCCGACGTCTCTCGCCGCGGTCGGATTCATGCTCGCATCGCTCGCTTCCGGCAGGCCGACCGCCGTTTCCGATGCCCTCCGGAGCGGCCGGGTCGCGATCACCGCCGCCCTGCCCATCGCGCACGGCGCGTCGGGCAACGCATTCTCGGAACTGTTCCGCTACCGTTCGTCGCGGTGGCGCCGCGACTTCGAGAGCCACGGCTTCGAAGTGCTCCGATCCCGCCGTTCGAGCCTGTTCCACACCGGGCACATGCTGCTCGGCCCGAGGCTGTCCATGGCGCGACGGGCCGATCTCGCCACTCGCCTCGGCAGCGCGGCCGAGGTCTTCGTCGTCAGGCCCGTCCGGACCTCCCGGATCGAGTGACATGCTTCGCGACGGGCCGAGCCTGTCCGGAGCCTCGAGCGGAACCTCCTGCTTGCCGATCCCGGGTCGTTCCGGGACAACAGTTTCGTGGTGACGATCTCGAGCAGCACGAATCTCGCGGGCGATCTCGCCGCGACTGCCACGCAGCCTTTCGGCGACCCGCTCGCTTCGAGCGCAGGCGAGTCGGCGCACCAGCCCCTCCGCGCGGATTCGGAATTCGACGCGAGCGGACCCCGGTGGCGACGCAACCTGGTCTTCGCGTGCTTCCAGGCCGCCTACTGGGTCGGCATGGGCGCCATGTTCTACCAGTACGTCGGCACCCTGAGGCCGGCCGGCGAACGCGCGGGCGAGATCGTCGTCACGAGGATCCTGGTCGGTGCGGTCGCGACGACCATCGTCCACGTGGTCTACCTCCGGTGGTTCCGGGGGCTGGATCGCTCGCGTCGCTGGCCCCTCCTCGCCGTGTCGACCGCTCTCGCCATCGTGGCGTCCCGCAGCCTGGCGAGCGGGCTCTACTCGGGGATGCCGGTCGCGCGCTCGATCGTCGCGGCCCTGTGGTTCGCGATCTACGTCGGCCTCGAGATCGCGCAGGACGAGTTCGAGTCGATCCTGCGGGCCTCCCGGGCGGAGGCCCGGGCCGCGGAGGCGGAGGCGGCCGCCAGGGCGAGCGAACTGCGGCAGCTCGAGGCGCAGATGAACCCCCACTTCCTGTTCAACGCGCTGAACGCGGTGGCGGCGAACAGCCGCGATCCCGAGGCCGTGGTCCGGGTGACCCAGGACCTCGCCGACTTCCTGCGTGCCTCGTTGCGGAAGACCCGCCCACTGGAGCCCCTCGCCGCCGAGATCTCCCAGCTGGAGAAGTACCTCTCGGTGCAGCAGGCGCGCTTCGGCGACGATCTCGCCTGCGAGGTCGAGTGCGACCGGGAGGCACCGTCCGTGCTCGTGCCCCCGATGATGCTCCAGCCGCTGCTCGAAAACGCGTTCGAGTACGGCGGGCGAACGAGCCCCCGCCCGCTCGTCGTGAAGGTCCGTTGCCGGGTCGAGGGGGACCGGCTCGTGGCGAGCGTCTCCAACACCGGGGCCTGGGTCCCGCCCGGCCACGGGCGTTCGAGCGGCCTCGGGCTCGCGACGCTGCGCAGGCGACTCGACCTGCTGCTGGGCCGGGAGACGAGCATCGACGTCGAGACGGACGACGGACGGGTGAACGTCGTCGTCCGCATGCCGGTGACGAGCCGGCAGTCCGCGTCGGTCGCGGAAGGCTGAGAGGGCGCGCCCCGTGCCCGGAGCTCTTCTCGTCGACGACGAGCCGATCGCCAACCGGCGGCTCGCGCAACTG
>JAGWVP010000533.1 GCA_018970825.1 bacterium
CGGCCGCGGGCAGCAGCCGGTGCGTCCCGACCTCGATCACCGTCGCGATCAGGACCATCGAGAGCGCGTAGCCGAGCAGCCCGATCATCATCACCCGGCGGCGGCCGGCGACGTCGCTGCGCCGCCCCCATGCCGGGCTCACGAACACCCAGAGCGAGGCCGAGGTCGCGAAGATCGTCGAGACCTGGAACGGCGTGAGGCCGATCGTGCGGGCCGCCGGCGGCAGCACCGAGAAGAGCATCGACTGCCCCATGCCGACGCTCACGAGGCAGGCGAACAGGAGCGCGAACTCGCGCGGGAAGCCCTCGGACCGCGAATCGTCGCCCGGCACGTCGTCGACGGCGGGCCCTGCGGGCTCGGCCGGATCCGGAATCGCCATGCGCCGGCTCAGCCGATCTTCGACACGCGCGGCGGGCGCGGCGCCGCGGGGGGTGCCGCGAAGTCGCGCGCGATCGCGTCCACGGCCTCGCGGACCCGGCCCACGACCAGCGGGAGCGTGCGGTGGCGCGGCGACAGCAGTCCTTCCTCCACCTGCCGGTCGAGCAGCCGAAGCAGCGGCTCCCAGAAGCCGCGGTGGTTCACCAGCACGAGCGGCTTCGCGTGCAGGTCGAGCTGGCGCTCGACGAGGATCTCGGAGAGTTCCTCGAGCGTGCCGTAGCCGCCGGGCAGCACGACGAAGGCGTCGCCCCGATGGGCGAGCCCGGCCTTGCGGGAGCGCATGTCGCCGACCGTCTCGAGCTCGTGCAGGCGGGCGTGGGCGACTTGCGCGAAGGTGTCGAGGATCACCCCCTCGACGCGACCGCCGGCTTCGAGGGCCGCGTCGGCGAGGGCTCCCATGAGCCCGATCCGGGCTCCGCCGTAGACGAGCGTCCAGCCGTTCGCGGCGATCGCGCCCCCGAGTTCGCGCGCGATCTCGAGCAGGTCCGCGGGCGAGCGCGTCGACGAGCCGGCATAGACGGTCACTCGCCGGTCCCGATCGTTCCCCGTCGCGTTCGCCCGTCCGTCCTCTCGTTCGCCGGATCGCATCCGTCCGTCCCCGCTCGCCGGGTCTTACCGGGCGCGGACGGGGGCGGCCACGCGGACGCCCGCACCGCACGGCCGGGCCCGCGGCTTCCCGGAGTGCCCGGCCGGAGGTGCCCGCCGGCGACCCGCGTTGTGCCGCGGCGCCATCCGGGCGATGCTTCCCGGCGATGGACCGTCCCTACGTCTTCCTCGATCGAGACGGAACGCTCATCGAGGACGTGCACCACGGGCACCGGCTCGAGGACTACCTGCTCTTCCCGGCGACGATCGACTCGCTCGGACGACTGCGGCAGGCCGGCTTCCGGCTCGCGATCGTGACCAACCAGAGCGGGATCGGCCGTGGACTCTTCGGCCTCGACGACTACGCCCGCTACCACGGCCGCCTGCTCGACGACCTCTCCGCGGCCGGCCTCGAGATCGACGCGACCTACATGTGCCCGCACGTCCCCGACACGGGCTGCGACTGCCGAAAGCCGAACCCCTCGTCGCTGCTGCGCGCCCGCGCCGAGCTGGGCGCGGACCTCGGCGCCTCCTGGGTCGTCGGCGATCACGTGAGCGACGTGCAACTCGCGCTGAACGCCGGATCCCGCGGCATCCTCGTCCTGACCGGCCACGGCGAGATCGAGCGACCGAAGCTCGGGAGCACGCCCGCGACGGTGGTCGCGGACATCGCCGAGGCCGTCCGCCACATCCTGGACGCACCCCGCGGGGACAAAGGACGGGCGTGAAGCCGTCCGCGCGGCGCTTCCCCGGCCCGGCGGGCCCACCCGGGGAGGCGCCACCCGGTCGCTCCGCCCGCCGCGAAGAGAAAAAAGGGGCGGCTGCCGAAGCAGCCGCCCCTCGCTTCGTCGCGGTCCGCGGACCGCGAACTTTCCCTCAGTCGAGCTGGACCTTCCCGTGCGAGGAGGCGCCGAAGCCGCCCACCGCCTGCCCGATGAAGGAGAACAGGTAGCGGTCGGCGAAGTCGGCCGAGCCCGTCGGCGTCAGCGCGAGGAAGCCGGACGAGGCAGGGACGACGTACGAAGGCACGAGCAGCCCCTCGGGCTTCACGTAGTCGGGGATGAGAGGGTCCTCGCCGCCGGTGAGCGAGCGGAACGACACGCAGTCGATCGAAACGTCGGGAAGCGAGGTCGCGACCTCCATGTTGTCGTAATACGTGTCGTAGAAGGTCGCGTTCTCGTCGGCCGGGATCGCCACCCGGTCGGAGCCGACCTTGAGCCAGCCGAACACCGCGAGGCTCGCGTCCACGCTCTTCGGGCTGAGCGTCTGGAGAACGTAACGGCCGCTGCCCGGAAGCGGGCCCTGCGGCAGCACGATCGAGGAGCCCGACGCGTCCGTGTCGAGACCGTCGGCGTCGTTGCCGAACGAGTAGCCGGCCGTGGTGTCCGCGAGCGTGAAGGTCCCGACGATGCCTGCGCGGGACAGCACCCCGCCCGTCCGCGCGTAGTCGTTGCAGTCCGCGTCGGTCTCGTAGGCGACGACCGTCACGATCCCGCGCTTGCCGCTGAGATCGACGGCGGAGCCGTCGGTCGAATTGTCCTCGTTGATCGACGCCATGTTCGTCGGGTCGACGACGATCGTGTCGCGCTCGGTCAGGCACACCGAGTAGTCGGCGAGCTCGTTGCAGTCCTCGCCCCAGAACACCCAGTGAGTCGTGA
>JAGWVP010000534.1 GCA_018970825.1 bacterium
TCGCGTTCGACTCGGTCGCGCCCGAAGTGAAGACGACCTCCGCAGGCCGCGCCCCGACGAGAGCCGCGACCTCCTCGCGGGCGGACTCGACGACCGAGCGCGCGCGACGGCCGTCGGCGTGGGCGCTCGAGGGGTTCGCGAGCCCCGCCGATTCCTCGCGGAGCAGGCGCGCGACCTCCTCGGCCACCTCCGGCCGGACCCGCCCGCCGGCATGCTGGTCGAGGTTCATCGGAGCGCCGTCGCGCCGCTCAGGGCCGGCCGGCCGCGGCCGAGCCGGCCGACGTCGCCGCCCCGTCCCCGGCCGGACGCCCGTCGCGTCCACGGCGATCCTTGTAGAGCTTGTAGTCGATCGCGTCCGCCAGCGCCTGCCAGCTCGCCTCGATGACGTTGTTCGACACGCCGACGGTCGTCCAGTGGTCGTCGGCGTCGGCCGACTCGATCAGCACCCGCACGACCGACTCGGTGCCCACTCCCTGGTCGAGGACCCGCACCTTGTAGTCGACGAGCCGGACGTCGGCGATCTCCGGGTAGAACTTCGACAGCGCCTTGCGCAGGGCCAGGTCGAGCGCGTTCACCGGTCCGTTGCCCTGCGCCGCCGTGTGCTCGATGCGCCCGTCCGGCCCCTTCACCATGATCGTGGCCTCGGCGATCGGCGCCTCGTCCTCGTGGCGCTTCTCGTCGATGACGCGGAATCCCGCGAGCTCGAAGTGGCGGATCTTCTGTCCCTGGATCGCCTTCTGGAGCAGGAGCTCGAAGGAGGCGTCGGCGCCCTCGAACTGGTAGCCGAGGTGCTCGAGCTGCTTGAGTTCGGCGAGGAGTTCCTTCAGCCGCGGCTCGAGCAGCTCGGCCGGGATGCCGAGTTCCTTCGCCTTGTGGAGCAGGTTCGAGCGCCCGGCCTGGTCGGAGACGAGAACCCGCTGGTGGTTGCCGACGAGGCCCGGGTCGACGTGCTCGTAGGTCGACGCGTGCTTTCGCACCGCCGAGGCGTGGAGACCCGCCTTGTGGGCGAAGGCGCTCTGCCCGACGTAGGCCTGCTGCTTCTGCGGCTCGCGGTTCGCGACCTCGTCGACGAAGCGAGAGAGCTCGGTCAGCCCGCGCAGCTGGTCGGGCTCGACGCAGTGGTAACCGAGCTTCAGCTGGAGGTTCGCCACCACCGAGACCAGGTTCGCGTTGCCGCAGCGCTCGCCGATGCCGTTGATCGTGCCCTGGACCTGCACCGCCCCGGCCTCGACCGCGGCGATCGAGTTCGCGACCGCGAGCTCTCCGTCGTTGTGGCAGTGGATGCCGATCGGGACGTCGATCGTCGCGAGCGCCGCGCGCACGCCGGCCTCGATCACGGCGGGCATGCCGCCGCCGCGGGTGTCGCACAGGCAGACCGCGGTCGCGCCGGCCTCGGCCGCCGCCCGCACGCAATCGAGCGCGAACTCCGGGTTCGCGATCCAGCCGTCGAAGAAGTGCTCGGCGTCGACGATCACCTCGTCGAGCCGCTCGCGCAGGAAGGCGACCGAGTCGCGGATGACGTCGAGGTTCGCCTCGCGCGAGATCCGGAGTTCCTCGCGGACGTGGAGATCCCACGACTTCGCGACGATGCAGGCGGCCGGGGTGCCGGCACGCAGGATCAGGTCGAGGTTCTCGTCCTCCTCGGCCGTCCGGTTCACCCGGCGCGTCGAGCCGAAGGCGACGATCTTCGCGTGCCGGAGCCCGAGCTTCATCGCCGGCGCGAAGAACGCCGCGTCGCGCGGGTTCGAGCCCGGCCAACCGCCCTCGACGTAGTCGACGCCGAAGGCGTCGAGACGCTCCGCGATCGCGAGCTTCGCGTCGACGGTGAGCGCGATCTCCTCGGTCTGGCAGCCGTCGCGCAGCGTCGTGTCGTAGACCTGGACGCGCCTCACGACGGGTGGGCCCCTTCCCCGCGCTCGATCAGCGCCGCGTGCAGCGCGCGGACGGCGAGCTCGACGTACTTCTCGTCGATCACGACCGAGACCTTGATCTCCGACGTCGAGATCATCTGGATGTTGATGCCCTCCCGAGCGAGCGCCTCGAAGATCGAGGCGGCGACGCCGGCGTGACTGCGCATCCCGAGTCCGACGATCGACACCTTGGCGATGGTCGGGTCGGAGAGCACTTCCTTCGCACCGGTGTCGCGACGGATCTCCTCGACGATCCGCAGCGCGGCCGCGAGTTCGCCACGGGGCACGGTGAAGGTCACGTCGGTCGTACCGTCCTCGCCGGTGTTCTGGAGGATCACGTCCACGATGATGTTGGCGCCCGCGATCGGCCCGAAGATGCGGGCCGCGAGCCCCGGGCGGTCGGGGACGCCCTTGATCGTGATCTTGGCCTGGTCCTTGTCGTGGGCGATCCCGGTGACGAGCACGTCCTCCATCGTGGACTCCTCGGGCACCACCCAGGTGCCCTCGCTGTCGTTGAAGCTCGAGCGCACGTGCACCCGGACCCCGTAGCGCTTGGCGAACTCGACCGAGCGGATCTGGAGGACCTTCGATCCGAGGCTCGCGAGCTCGAGCATCTCGTCGTGCGAGATCCGGTCGAGCTTGCGCGCCTGCGGGCAGACGCGAGGGTCGGTCGTGTAGACGCCGTCGACGTCGGTCAGGATCTCGCAGGAGTCGGCCTTGACCGCGGCCGCGACCGCCACCGCGCTCGTGTCCGAGCCGCCG
>JAGWVP010000535.1 GCA_018970825.1 bacterium
AGCGGTGCGTCGTGCGAGGCGACCGCGGCGGCCAGCACCGGGCCGGCGGCCGGCTGTCCGCCGTTGCCGAGCGCGACGGCGGCGTTGCGGGCGAGTCGCACGCGCCCCGAGCGCCGCAGCGCGCTCGCGCCGAAGGCGCGTTCGAAGCCGCGGTCGTCGAGCACGAGCACGTCCGCGAGTCGAGGCGAGAGCTCGTCGCGCGAGCGGCCGACGCGCGCGCCGTTCCACGGGCAGGGCTCCTGGCAGAGGTCGCAGCCGAAGATCCAGGCGCCGAGCAGCGGGCGGAGCGCCGGGTCGATCGCGCCCTTGTGCTCGATCGTCAGGTACGAGATGCAGCGGCGCGGGTCGAGGCGGTAGTCCTCCTCGATCGCGGCCGTCGGGCAGGCCGCGACGCAGCGGTCGCAGGTGCCGCAGCGGTCGGTCGCCGCGTCGTCGGGATCGATCTCGAGGTCGACGAGGATCTCGGCGAGAAAACCCCACGAGCCGTGTTCCTCGTTGAGCGTGAGCGTGTGGCGCCCGGTCCAGCCCACGCCGGCCCGCGCAGCCCACTCGTGCTCGAACACGGCCCCGGTGTCGACGAAGGCGGCGGTGCGGCAGCCGGGGGCGATGCGGCCGATCTCCTCGCGCCACGCGGCGAGGCGGTCCGCGATCACGTCGTGGTAGTCCGGACCGAACGCATAGGCCGCGATCCGCCCCCTCATCTCCCGGCGCCAGTCGATCGGCGGAGGGGGCGGCTCGTAAGGCACGAACGCGCTCACCATCGATCGCGCCCAGGGGTAGCGGGTTCCCGGGTCGACCCGGGCCTTTCGGTGGTGGCGCAGGAAGCCCATGTCGCCCGCCCGTCCCTCGGCGATCCAGCGTTCGTAGAAGTCCCGCCGATCGAGCGGCCCGACGCGGGCCACGCGGGGTCGCCGGAAGCCGAGGTCGATGCCGGCGAGGAGGATGCGACGGCGGCGCTCGTGCGCGGTCACGCCCGGAGACCAGCATGGAGACCCGGGCGGCGCCAAGCAGGGGCCCTGCGGCCGCGTCGGGGGGCAGCCCGGGAGGGTGGCAACTCCTCGCCGCTCGTCAGCGCGTCGTCGGGTCTCCGGCCCGGATCCCGGCCGCGAAGCCGCTTCGGCGGGCACGGACGTTGCGAGAGGTGCGGTGCGGCGGAACCGGGCGCGTGGATGCCGGGCCCGCCCCCCGCAGATCCATGGCGCAGGCAGCGAGAGCGAGAGAGATCGATCCGGTCCCCGACGAGGAGGCCCTCGTCGCTCTCTACCTTCCCCTGGTCCGGCAGGTCGCCCAGCAGATGGCCGCCATGCTGCCGGCCTCGATCGAGATCGACGAGATCGTGAGTTGGGGCGCGGGGGGACTGCTCGACGCCCTCCGGCGCTACCAGGAAGGCGAGGCGGCGAGTTTCCGGACGTACGCGCGGATCCGCATCCGCGGAGCGATCCTCGACGAGCTCCGCGTCCTCGACTGGGTGTCCCGGACCGGGCGCGAGAGGGCGAGCCGGATCGCCGACGGACGGCGATGCCTCGAGCACAGGCTCGGGCGAAGTGCGACGCAGGAGGAGGTCGCGGGCGAGCTCGGCGTCGACCTTCGCGAGCTGCAGCGCTGGGTCGGCGAGCTCGGCGACCTCGTGATGGTCCCGATGGACGAGCTCGCGGAGATCGCGGTCCGGCGGGAAGGGGAGCCGGGCGAGCGGGACGGAGAGGACCCGGAGTCCGCGTCCTCGCGGCGGGCGCGCGCGCGCGACCTGCGATCGGCGATCGAGCGGCTGCCGGGAAAGGAGCGCGAGGTCGTCCCGCTCTACTACGCGGGCGAGCTCACGATGAAGGAGGTCGGCGCGCGCCTCGGGGTGACGGAGTCGAGGGTCTGCCAGCTGCACGGCCAGGCGATCGGCCGCCTCCGGGAGATGCTCTCTGCGTGGGCACCGGAGGGATCGGCCGGCCACTGATCCGTGGGGCGGCGCCCCGCGGTCGCCTCCGGTTCACCGCTTCGACCGGGCGAGCCTCGCGAGCGCCCGGTCGAGGTCGGCGCGGTCGTTCACGCCGAGGAAGCTCGAACCGTCGGGGTCGAGCCGGGCGAGCGTCTCGCCCTCGACGGCGAGCACGCGGAGCCCTGGCCAGCCCGCGGTCGGTCGCAGCTCCCCGCGCTCGAGCTGGCCCGCGTAGAGAGCGGCCATCGGTGCGCGCCGCAGGACGGCCGGCATCGGCTCCCAGAAGCCGCCCCGCCGCGCGGCCACCACGTCGGGCGGCGGATCCGACTGCGCGAGTTCGAACAGTCCCCGGACGAAGGCCGCGGAGAGCAGCGGCAGGTCGCACGGCACGACCACGACGTGCTCCGACGAGGCCGCCGCGAGGCCTGCGGCGAGACCGGCGACGGGTCCGAGGTCCGAGCGGAGGTCTCTCGCGAAACGCAACGCCCCGCGGGGCGCTCCGAACGCGGTCTCGGCGAGCGCGGCCCGGAGCCGGCCGGGTTCCGCGACGGAGTCGTCGGCGGCCTCGGCCGCCGCCACGACCACGAGTTCGTCGCAGGTGTCTTCGAGAGCCCGGGCGACGCGAGCGATCATCGGGAGGCCGTCGAAACGAAGCAGCGCCTTCGGCGTGCCCATGCGCGAGGATCGCCCTCCCGCGAGCAGAACGCCGCTGCGCGGGGCGCCCGCACGATCGCCCGCGGC
>JAGWVP010000010.1 GCA_018970825.1 bacterium
GGGGTCGTGGATTCCATAGGAAAATCAATCGTTTGGAGAACGTGTCACGCTACCAGAAAGCGCCCCGGATTGGTAGGCTTCCGCGACGTTCCAGGAGACATTTTCCGACCCTGTAAACGTTTGATTTCGCAGGTGTTTTCCGGAGCCCGAGCACGCCCGAGGGACGGCCGGCCGGAACTCCCGCATCGATCCCTCGAAATGGAGGGTCGGGCGCTCCCGCAAACCTGCCGGGGGAGGCCCTTCGGAGGACGGGAAAGCGGCGGATCCGCGTCCCGCCCGGCGCGTCCCGAGGCGGCTCAAAGCCGCATCGGCATCACGACGTAGCGGTAGCTCTCGTCCTCGCGGCTGCGGATCACGCCCGGGCTCGCGTCGTCGGTGAGCGCGATTTCGACCGGCTGGTCGTCGTCGAGCACGCCGAGCACCTCGAGCAGGTACCGGGAGTTGAAGCCCACCGAGAGATCCTCGCCCGAGTAGTCGACCTCGATCTCCTCGGTCGCCTCGCCGAAGTCGGGGCTGTTCGCCGCGACCTGGAGCTGGCCGTTTCCGACCTGCAGCTTCACCCCTCGCGCACGGTCGCTCGCCACGACGGAGACCCGCCGCAACGCCGAGAGGATGTCGGCCTTCGGAATCGCGATCGTGTGCTTCGACGACTTCGGAATGACCTGGTCGTAGTTCGGGAACTCGCCGTCGATGAGACGCATGACGAGCTCGACCTGGCCGTGATCCACGCGGACCACGTTCGGGCCGATCGTCACCTTCGCGTCGCCTTCCGCGCCGTCGAGGAGCTTGCGCATCTCGGTGAGCCCCTTGCGGGGAAGGATGACCGAGCGGGGCTCCGCGGGGCCTCCCGAGAGCGGCTTCTCGACCAGTGCGAGCCGGTGCCCGTCGGTGCCCACGAAGCGCACCTGGGAGGATTCGGCGGTCATGAGAACCCCGCCCAGCGGCGGGCGGGTGTCGTCGGGCGCGACCGCGAAGATCGTGCAGTCGATCATGCGGACGAGGGCGTCGCAGGAGATCTCGAAGCGAGGGGCGCCCTTCGCCTCGGCGTCGGGGAAGGCGGGAAAATCGTTCGCGGGAAGGCCCACGAGCTTCACCCGCGACTTGCCCGAGACGACCTCGACGAAGTGGTTGTCGAGGAGTCGCACGGTGACCTCGCCCGGCTTGAGCTCCCGGACGAACTCGTAGAACTTCCGCGCTCCGACCGTTGCCGCTCCCGGAGTCTTCACCTTCGCCGAGAGCCGACGCTTCACGTGGACCTCGAGATCCGTCGCGGCGATCGCGAGACCCTTCCCCGAGGCCTCGAGGAGCGCGTTGGCGAGAATCGGCAGCGTGTTGCGCCGCTCGACCACTCCCTGGGTCAGCCCGAGTCCCTCGATGAACTCCCCGCGATCGACCGTGAACTCCATCGCCTCACCTCCGGGCGTGCTCGAACGCGCGCCTCGCCTCTCTTCTTTCCTTTAAATCAGGAGAAAAGAAAGCGGTCGTAGGTGCTGTGGATTCATGGAACAACCCACGCAAGCACTGGAACGTGCGACGGAATCCGCTGTGGACGAATCGGGGACTCCCGGCCCGATCCCGTCCATCCCCCTGTGGACGACGCGCGCTCCACGCGTTGTCCCCGGCCGTCGCACAGCCCATCCACATCTCCGTCCACAGGGTGACGTCGGGCGAGAGCGAGCCCGGCGGCGGTTCCTCGACGGCGGCGATCATGCCTGCCGCGAGGAGGTGAGCGCGCGCTCGAGCGCCTCGACCGCCGCCCGGAACGAAGGGTCCTCGGCGAGGCGTCGCTCGACGACGTCCTGGGCGTGCATGACGGTCGAATGGTCGCGTCCGCCGAACTTCTGCCCGATCTGCGGGAACGACGCCCGGACGAGCTTGCGGGCGATGTACATGGCGACCTGGCGGGCGGCGGCGAGCGACTGGGTCCGCTTCTTCGAGCGGATCTCGGTCAGGCTGAGGCCGAAGTGCTCGCAGACGGTACGCTGGACGTCTTCGATCGTGATGGCACGGCCCCGGTCGACGAGGTGTGGCGCCAGGACGCTTCGGGCGAAGGGTACGGTGATCTCGCTGCCGTTGAGCGAACCCATCGCAGCGAGCCGCGTGAGCACGCCCTCGAGCTCCCGCACGTTCGCCGTGACCTCGGAGGCGATGAACTCCGCGACCTCGGGCGAAAGCTCCAGGCCCTCGGATTCCGCGCGTTTCTGCAGGATCGCGACGCGTGTCTCCATCTCCGGCGGCTGGATGTCGGCGATCAGGCCCCACTCGAAGCGGTTGCGGAGGCGCTCCTCGAGGTCCGGGATGTCCTTCGGGAACTTGTCGGAGGTGAGGACGATCTGCCGGTGCCCCTCGTGGAGGGTGTTGAAGGTGTGGAAGAACTCCTCCTGGGTGCGCTCGCGACCCGCGAGGAACTGCACGTCGTCGATGATCAGCAGGTCCACCTTGCGGAACTTCGTCTTGAACTCGTCCATGCGGTCCCGGCGGAGAGCCGAGATCATGTCGTTCACGAACGACTCGCTCGCGACGTAGACGATCTTCGCGAGCGGGTTCCTGCGCAGCACGGCGTGCCCGATCGCGTTCACCAGGTGGGTCTTGCCCACCCCGACGCCGCCGTAGATGAACAGCGGGTTGTACTTCTCCCCCGGCCGGTTCGCGACCGCCCGGGCCGCCGCGTGGGCGAACTCGTTGCTCGTGCCGACGACGAAGTTCTCGAAGGTGTAGCGCGGGACGAGGTTGCCGATCCGCGGGCCGCCGCCGCGCCGTGCAGTTCGATCGGGACCCTTGCCGGGGGCTTTGTCCTCGCGGTTGCCCGCAGGGGCGCCCGGACCCGCCGAGAGGGCGGCCGAGGGCTTCTCCTGCTCCCCGGAGTCCACGGAGGTGGCCGGGAACAGCTCCCCCTGGCGCTGGTCGTCGAGTTCGAGGCGGACGTCGGGCTCCGCGCACCCGGCCACCGCAAGAGACTCGCGGATCGCGGCGAGGTAATTGCGGCTCACCCAGTCCCGGTAGAAGCGGCTGGGAGCGGACAGGAGCACCCGGCCGTCGATCTCGGCGACGCGGAGCGGGCGGATCCAGGTCTCGAAGTTCGAGGCCCCGACCTTGTCTCGCAACACGACGCACGCGCGATCCCAGGTCTGCATCCGGCTTGGCCCCCTCGCCAAGAAAGCGTTATGCACAGGACTGTCCACAGGTGTGGACAATCGTGAAATCCCCAGTCTGGTCGGGTTTCTTGCGGAGGTCTCCGACGGCGGTTTCCCCACGGGATCGGCAGAGGTCGGAGGCGAGCCGCGGGAGTCGGTTTCGCCTGCGTACAAGCCGTGGAAAATGTCGTCCGAGCAGGTGCGAGCCGCGGTAGGTACGCTCCTCGAATCGAGGATTCAAGCGCCCCCCGGGACGGGACGGCGGAAGGTGCGGATTCGACTCGGGAAAAAAATCGACGAGGAATCGTGAACGAACGACGATGCGCGCGTGAAGTCGCGCGCGCATCCGATTTTCCGTTGGAGCATCGGAACTTGCGAGACGCTTCTCGAAAACTGTTGGAGCGCGCATCGCGCATCGCACCCGCGGGCGTGAACAGCCCGGTTCGCGCGTGGCGCGCGGTCGGCGGCGATCCTGTCTTCATGATTCGCGGTCGCGGCGCGCGGGTGTGGGACGCCGACGGCAACGAATACGTCGACTGGGTCTGCGCATGGGGCCCCCTGGTCGCCGGCCACGCCGAACCGTCGGTGATTCGCGCGATCGTCGACACGGCTCCGCACGGCACCGGCTTCGGTGCTCCGCACCCGGCCGAGATCGAGATCGCCGAGCGGATCCGGGACTCGTTCCCGTCGATCGAGAAGCTGAGGCTCGTCACCTCCGGCACCGAGGCGACGATGACCGCCATCCGGATCGCGCGCGCGGCGACGAACCGCGCCCGGATCGTCAAGTTCGAGGGCTGCTACCACGGCCACAGCGACGGCCTGCTCGTCCGGGCGGGCTCGGGTGCCGCCACCTTCGGCGTTCCCGACAGCGCCGGCGTGCCCGAGGCCATCTCGGGCCTGACGAGCAGCATCCCGTTCAACGACCTCGCGGCGCTTCGGGCCTCGCTCGCCGCGGATCCGGCGCCGGCCGCCGTGATCGTCGAGCCGCTTCCCGCCAACATGGGAGTCGTCCCGCCGGCCCCCGGCTACCTGGCCGCCCTGGTCGAGGCGTGCCACGCCCGGGGAACGCTCGTCATCTTCGACGAGGTGATCTCCGGTCTCCGGGTCGCCCGCGGCGGCGCGCAGGAATACTTCGGGGTGCCGGCGGACCTCACCTGCCTCGGCAAGATCATCGGCGGGGGATTGCCGGTCGGGGCCGTCGGCGGGCGCGCTGAACTGCTCGACCTGCTCGCGCCGCTCGGCCCGGTCTACCAGGCAGGCACTCTCTCGGGGAACCCGGTCGCCTGCTCCGCCGGGGCGACCCTGCTCGACCTGCTCACCCCGGAGGCCTACCGGGAGCTCGAGCGCAAGGGGGCCGCGCTCGAAGAGGGGCTCCGTCGAGCCCTGCGGGACACGGGCACCCGGGCCGCGATCCAGCGCGTCGGCTCGCTGCTCACGGTGTTCTTCGGCATCGACCGCGCGTGGGACTTCGCCGACGCCAGGTCCGCCGACACGGCAGCCTTCGGCCGTTTCTTCCGGGCCATGCACGAGCGCGGCGTCAATCTTCCGCCCTCGCAGTTCGAGGCCTGGTTCGCGTCGCTCGCCCACGGCGAGCAGGAGATCGCGCAGACCGTCGCCGCGGCCCGCGAGGTCCTCGCGTCGGGAATCGCCCGTTGAGGACGGAAGGGGTCGGCGCCCCGGAGTCGCCCGAGAACGCGGTCGCGCGCGCCGAGCGACAGAGGCAGCGGCGCGACATGCTCGTCCAGATGACCGCGATGGGGCTCGAAGTGTCCGGTGCGGTCCTCGGCGGGCTCGCCTGCGGCTACTACCTCGACCAGTGGCTCGGCACCTCGTGGGGCGTGCCCGTCCTGACCCTCGGCGGAATGGTGACGGCCTTCTCCCGCCTGGTCACCCTCACGCGCCGATTCGACGCCTTGCGCGGCAAGGACGACCGGGCTTCGAGGTGAGCGTCGACGGGAGCACGACGAGCGACCTTCCGGATCTCGCGGACCCGGGACAGGAACCGCTCGCCCCACCGCGTCGCCTGCACCTCGTCCGGATCTTCGGCTGGCAGTCGGCGATCGCGGCCTGCCTGATGGCCGCCTCGGTCGCCTCCGGCCGCGGGTCCCCGGGCGGGATCGCGGCCGGGTCCGCCGTCCTCGCGGCGAGCCTCGTGCTCCAGGCCTGGGCCACGCAGGCAGCCCTGGGACGGCGGCGGAGACCCGCCGTCGCGTTCTCGCTCTTCTCCCTGAAGTTAGCGATGCTGATGGGAGTGGCGGCCTACGGTCTCTACCGGGCCGCCATCCCGCCCATGTCGTTCGCCGCGGGTGCGACGACCCTGCTGGTCGCGATCGTGATCGACACGTGTTACGAGGACGCGGCGTCGAGCCGCGCCCGCGGCTGATCGGCCCGGTCGAATCCGCATCGAAGAAGGACCCGAGCGATGGAGCACCCGTTCACCTGGAACCAGGCCCTCGGGATTCCCGAGAAGTGGCACCACGTCGCGACCAGCGCCTTCGTGATGGGCGTGATCATCCTGCTCGCGGCGTTCGCGCGCACCGCCCTCCAGGAGACCACCGACCACGGTCTCACGCCCGACGGCAAGCTCACCCCGCGCAACTTCCTCGAGGTGATCGCGGACTTCGTGAGCAGCCTCGCCGAGAGCGTCATCGGCCACCACAGCGAGACCTACGTCCCGCTCATGTGCTCGTTCTTCCTGTTCATCCTGCTCTGCAACTTCGTCGGGATGATCCCCGGGTTCGCACCGCCGACGAGCAACTTCAACATCACGCTCGCGCTGGGGACCGTGTCCTTCCTCGCCTTCAACTACTGGGGCTTCAAGAAGCAGGGCGTCGGCTACCTCAAGCACTTCGTCGGGCCGATCTGGTGGCTCGCGGTGCTCATGATCCCGCTCGAAATCGTCGGCGCGCTGGTCCGACCGTTTTCGCTGGGTCTCCGCCTGTTCGGAAACCTGTTCGGCGACCATCTCGTGCTCGAGATCTTCACCGACCTGACCCGCGTCGCGGTCCCGGTCGTGTTCTACCTGCTCGGAACCCTGGTGACCGTCATCCAGGCGTTCGTCTTCACGCTGCTCAGCATGATCTACATCGCGCTCGCCGTGGCCCATCACGAGGACGAGCCGGATTTCCTGTAGATCGTCGACGATTCGAGTCTACGCAGTCCGTTCGACCCGGGCCCCGGAGGATGAGGCAGAGGCGGAGGAGGCAGCCCAGGGGAAGGCGGACCGGCGGGAAAGGAGGAAGAACGACATGAAGAACACGAAGGCTCTTTTCGTCACGGTCCTCGCGGCGGTCCTCGTCGTGCTCGGCAACGGCACGGCGTTCGCCGAGGGCGCGGCGGCCGGTTACGGCGACCGCGGCTGGATCGCGCTCGCGGCGGCCCTCACCATCGCCGGCGCGGCGATCGGTGCGGCGCTCGGCCAGGGACGCGCGGTCTCGACGGCCATGGAGTCGATCGGTCGCAACCCCAACGCTGCCGACCGCATCCAGACCCCGATGATCCTCGGTCTCGCGTTCATCGAGGCGCTCGCCATCTACGCGCTCGTGATCGCGTTCCTGCTCCAGGGCAAGATCTGAGGTCGCGGGCGCGTTCGCGCCCGTGCTCCCGTTCCTCGAAGGCCCGACCGGCATCGCCGGCCGGGCCTTCGCACGTCGAGTGCGGGACGTCGTTCACCGGATCGTACGCGACTTCCGCGATTGACACGCTGCGACGAATGCATCTAAGGAAGCGCGGGGCCGGGACGCGGAGTCCTGCACGGATCCGGCCGGGAGGTGGTGGTGGAGAACGCGGTGGCCGCGCGCGATCCGGAGCGCGCCGACGCAGGTTCGAAGTCGGCACCGAGAGTGGCCGTCGCGGGCCATCTCTTCGGGCGGAGGCGGACCGTCTTCGCCGCGATCCCCGTCGGCGCCGTTCGGCCGAACCCTCTTCAGCCGCGGCAGTTCTTCGACGAGGAGAGTCTCGTCGAACTCGCTCGCTCGATCCGCTCGCGCGGCGTCCTGCAGCCGATCATCGTCCGCCGGGGACCCGGCGACGAGTTCACGCTGATCGCCGGCGAACGTCGGCTGCGCGCATCCGAGCTCGCAGGCATGTCTCTCGTCCCGGCGATCCTGCGCGACGACGACCTGCTCGAGGTCGCGCTCGAGGAGAACGTCCAGCGCGAGGACCTGACTCCGCTCGAGGAGGCGGAGGCGCTCGCGATCCTCGCCCAGGACAAGGGACTCTCGCACGCCGAACTGGCGCAGGTGATCCACAAGAGCCGACCCTACGTGTCGAACACGCTCGCGCTCACGCGCCTGCCCGACGACGTGAAGCGCGAGTACTTCCGCGACAGCCGCGGCATCTCGCGCGAGATCCTGATCGGCATCGCCCGACTGGGCTCGCCGGAGGAGATGCGGACCACCTGGCGGCGGGTCCGGCTCCAGTCGATGTCGGTCCGTTCGTTCCGCGAGACCGCCGGCGGCAAGGCAGAGGCGACCGGGAGCGAGGGGGCCGCGACGGCGATCCGCGCCGCGCGTCGGCTCGGGCGGGCGCTCCGGGCCCTTCCCGACCCCGGTCTCCTGACCGCCGAGGAGGCGCAAGCGCTCCAGAGGAGCCTCGGGCGCGCCCGGAGGCGGATCGAGGCCACGCTCGCCGCGATCTCCCCGGCCCAGGCGACCGCCACGCGGACCGCCCCGGGGCCCCGGGCCCGGGCCGCACGGGCGGGTTGAAGGCTTTCTCGCCGCTCCGCCTCGGGAGTCGGGCCCGGTTGAAGATCCCCCGACGATCCGTCGATAACCCGGTCGTGGACCGTTTCGACGGAGGACGTCGCATGACCATCGAGCGCATCGCACGACCCGCCCTCGCCCTGGCGTTCGCGGCCCTCTGCCTCGGCGCGGTTCCCGCCCCGGCCTTCGACACGATGGGCTACATGAGCCGCCCGGACTGCGAACCGCAGACGGGCGAGCGGCCCTACGTCTGCGACGTCGGCCTCCCCCGGCCGCTCACCCCGATCGAGTTCCGCCGCCTGATGACGCGCAACGGCGCCGTGCGACGCCTCGTCGGACGCATCGGGATTCCCGACTACGTCGAGATCCAGAAGGTCGCGGTCGACTCCCCCTGGCGCCCCGAGGAAATCCGGCTGTACTACCTCGATTTCGACCGGATGTACTCCTTCGGACGAGCCATGATCCTCGAGGAGCCCGAGGTCTCGATCCTGCGCTACCAGGGACCGATCCCGAGCGGTCGCGGCCCGATCCGCTGAAGCCCGCGCCCTTCGCCCGGTTCCACGCATGAGGGCGCTCGTCTGGGACGGTTCGCGCGCGCGCGTCGTCGCCGACGTCCCCGATCCGATCCCGGTCGCGGGCGAGTGCGTCGTCCGGGTCCTGCGGGCGGGGATCTGCTCCACCGACCTCGAGATCCTGGGCGGCTACCTGGGGTTTCGCGGAATCCCGGGTCACGAGTTCGTCGGGCGCGTCGAGCAGGGCCCCGCGGATCTCGTCGGAACTCGCGTCGTCGGCGAAATCAATTTCGGCTGCGGCCGCTGCGAGGTCTGTGCGGCCGGACGGGGCCGGCACTGTCCGTCGCGCAGCGTGCTCGGAATCGTGGGCGCGGACGGGGCGTTCGCCGACCGGCTCCGGATCCCGAGCGCGAATCTCCACCGCGTCCCCGAGTCGCTGGACGACGACACGGCCGTGTTCGTCGAGCCGCTCGCCGCGGCATTTCGCGCGGGCGAGCAGACCGCGGCCCTCGCAGGCGGTCGCTCGCTCGTGATCGGCGCCGGCAAGCTCGGCCTGCTGGTCGCGCAGGTGCTGCGCGGCCGAGGCGACCGCGTCGTCGTGCTGGCGCGCCGTCCGGGTGCCCTGCGACTCGCCGAGTCGCTGGGTCTCGCTGCGGTCCCGGACACCGGGTCGGTCGACGGCTTCGACCTGGTCGTCGACGCGAGCGGGAGCCCCGACGGGCTCGCGATCGCCTTGCGAGCGGCGAGGCCGCTCGGCACCATCGTTGTGAAGACCACCGTCGCATCCCGGCACGACGTCGACCTGGCCCCGCTCGTGATCGACGAGGTCACCCTCGTCGGCTCCCGCTGCGGCCCCTTTCCGCCCGCCGTCGCGGGGCTCGCGAGCGGGGCCGTCACGGTCGCGCCGCTGGTCGAGGCGACCTTCGGCCTCGGCGACGCGATCGAAGCGCTGCGACGGGCCGGGGAACCCGGCGCCCGCAAGATCCTGCTCGATCCCGGGCGCTGAGGGCCTCCGACGACCGCTCGGCGGACGCCCTCAGGCGCGCCGGCGCCCCTTGGAGCGATCGCGGATCGTGATCGCGTGTCGCTTGCCGTTCACGCGTCGGAACGGGAACCGGTAGACGTCGGCCTTGCCCGCGCGGTCGCAGCGCACCGCTGCACGCATGCCGAGCCTCACCTTCTCGGGCTCGAACGCGAGGGCGCTGCAGACGTTCTCGAAGGAGTAGGGCCAGGAGGTGTCCCGGGAGTCGATCCAGTCGATCGTCTCCTCGAAGTCCCGCCGGTGGCGGGCCGAGGGGTCGTGCGCATAGCGCTGGAGGGTGGCGACCGCGTCCTCCATGACGGCGATCATGAGTCGGATCTCCGGACGGTCGCAGGGTTCCGTCCGGATCCGGTCCCGGTGCTGTTCCGGGGTGATCAGGTCGGGTGCGAACATGCGAACGACGTTTTCTTCCGTGACGATGCTGTTGTCCATTCGATCCCCCGGGTAGGTCCTCTCCCCGGCAAGCAGCCCCCGTGCCATCCGGCGGTCGCCCGCCCGGGACCGGTCGAGGCTTGTCAATGCCTCACGGTCGTGGTGGTTTCCGGCTCGGCGGACCGGGGTTCGGGGGGAGCCATGACGACGGACGAGAAAAAAACGGGCGCGGCCGATGCCAAAATGGGAAAACCCAAGGCGCCGCCGCCCCCCACCCTGACCAGGCTCGCAGCCGACGCGGAGGTCGAGTCGATCGACGGCCCGGTCGCGATCGGCGGCATGGTCGGCAAGTTCGTCCCGGTCCTGACCCGCTTGCGGGACGGCGCGCTCGGATTCCGGATGATGAGGGAGATCCGAGAGGTCGAGGCCTCCGGGCGGATCCTGCGGATCGTCGACGTCTCCGGAAGGGCGGTCCGTGTCGGCGAGGGGCACGTCTTCCTGCGCGCCGACGGCCGGGAGGCACGGGCTTCGGAACTCGCGCCGGGAGATGCGCTCGAGGCCGGTTGGACCTACCCGGCCGGCTACGTCCTGCCGGACGCGCCCGAGTACGGCGCCGAGTCCCGCGGCCGCGCCTGGGAGCCCACGGTCCGCGTCGCGGCGATCGAACCGGCCGGATCCGGTCCGCTGTTCGGTTTCACCGTGAACGAGACGCGGAACTACTTCCTCACCTTCGGCGCCCGTTCCCGCGCCCAACGCTGATCCTCGGCCCGCGATCGCGCGCGGGGCTCGCGCCGGGCCGGAGCACGCTCAGGCCGGGTCCACTCCGCAGGCGATCGCTCGCCGGACGTAGCGAGCGAGCATGTCGGCTTCGAGGTTCACCCGGTCGCCGACCCGGCGTCGGTGGAGGTTCGTCGCCTCGAAGGTGTGCGGGATCACGGCGATGTCGAAGCTGCGCTCGGTGCAGTCGCACAGCGTGAGGCTGATCCCGTCGACGGCCACCGAGCCCTTGTCGACCACGAAAGGCGCGAACGCCGGCGCGAAGCCGAAGGTGAATCGCCACCCCTCGCCGTCGCGGCGGATCGAATCGACGACGCCTTCCCCGTCGACGTGACCGAACACGAAGTGCCCGCTGATGCGGTCGCCGACGCGCAGGGATCGCTCGAGGTTCACCACGTCGCCCGCGGCGAGCGACCCGAGGGTCGTGCGGGAAAGCGTCTCGCCGCTCAAGTCGGCCGCGAATCCCGTCGGCTCGATCGTCCGCACGGTGAGGCAGACGCCGTTGGTCGCGATGCTCTCGCCCGAGACGAGCGTGGCCGGGTCGAAGCCGACGTCGAGGGAGAGGACGGCGTCCCCTCCCGGACGGCGCTCGAGCGCCCTGACCCGCCCGGTCGCCTCGACGATTCCCGAGAACACGCCGCGAGCCGCCGGGCTGCGTTCAGCGGCGCCCGAGCGCCGGGTCGCAGGCGCGATCGAAGGCGGCAGCGGCCCCGGCCTCGGCAAGGGCGCATCGGTCCTCGGTCGCGATCCAGCCTCCGTGCCCCGCGGGGCACACGCGCAGTCGCAGCGGCGCCTCCTCCCGTGACTCGAGGGCGGCCCCGCAGGTCGGGCAGGCGCCCGCCGCGGCCGATCCCGCCCGGAGCTTCTCGAGCAACTCGCGGTCGCGCTGGGCGAAGAAGAGGTCCTCCCGCGCCTTCTCGACGTCGTGGAGCTTGTCGCCGAGCCGGTCCTTCTCGGAGTTCATGGCGACCTCAGGCACCCGTGGGCGGGGTGCGCGGCGGGTAGAGGGCCGCCGCGGCCCGCGTGTTCGAGGCGAGCAGCGGGAGGCCGACGACGAGCACCGCGAGCCCGATGAGGCTCCACAGGAACGTCCCGTTCAGGATCCCGAGGATCACCATGAGGGCGCCCCAGAGCGAGACCAGCACCGAGCCGACGAAGCGGAGGATCTCCATCACGGGGCCGGGGCTACCACGGGGTCCGGGCCCGTTCCAGTCGGGGGCTCCGGGCGGCGCCGGGCTTCGATCGGCCGGGTCGCATGCCGAGCGCGTCGCTCACCCGACCCGCCGTCGACACCCGACGCCGTCACCCGACCGGGCGGGGGAACACGTGCCGCCGGGTCGGGCATTCCCCGAGGTTGTCGCGGCCCCGATCATGCTTACGTTTCCAAGCGATCCGATCGCCCTCAGTGAAGGGGCCGGGTCCAAGGAGTCTCACCCATGGATCTCCAGAAACTCACCGAGAAGTCCGTCGAGGGCCTGCGCGGGGCGCAGGGGCTCGCGGTCCGACGCAGCCACCAGGGTGTCGACGTCGAGCACCTGCTCGCCGCCCTGCTCGACGACGAGAACGGCCTCGCGCGCACGCTCCTCGACCGCTCGGGGGCCGACCCGAAGGCGGCACGCGAGGCGGTCGATCGCGCTCTCGAGCGGATCCCCCAGGTGACCGGCCCGGCCGCCCAGGCCGACCAGGTGCACCTGACCCAGAGGCTCGCCCGCTCGCTCGCCCGGGCCGAGGACGAGGCGAAGAGCCTGAAGGACGATTACGTCAGCATCGAGCACCTGCTGCTCGCGATGCTCGAAGAGGGCGGCGCCGCCGGCGCCGCGCTGAAGGCCGCGGGCCTCGGCCGCGCCGAGCTCCTGAAGGCCCTGCAGGCCGTGCGAGGCCACCAGCGCGTGACGAGCCAGAATCCCGAGGCGACCTACGAGTCGCTCGAGAAGTTCGGGCGCGACCTCACCAAGCTCGCCGAGACCGGCAAGCTCGACCCCGTCATCGGTCGCGACGAGGAAATCCGGCGCGTCATCCAGGTGCTCTCGCGCCGCACCAAGAACAACCCCGTGCTGATCGGCGAGCCCGGCGTCGGCAAGACCGCGATCGTGGAAGGACTCGCTCAGCGCATCGCGCGCGGCGACGTGCCCGAGGGCCTCAAGGGCCGCCGCGTGATCACGCTCGACATGGGTGCGCTGGTCGCGGGTGCCAAGTTCCGCGGCGAGTTCGAGGAGCGCCTGAAGGCCGTTCTGAAGGAGGTCCAGGCCTCCGAGGGCGAGATCATCCTCTTCATCGACGAGCTCCACACCGTCGTCGGCGCAGGAGCGGCCGAGGGCGCGATGGACGCCTCCAACCTGCTGAAGCCGATGCTCGCCCGCGGCGAGCTCCACTGCATCGGTGCCACCACCCTCGACGAGTACCGCAAGCACATCGAGAAGGACGCCGCGCTCGAGCGCCGCTTCCAGCCGGTGCAGGTCGACCAGCCCTCGGTCGAAGACACGATCTCGATCCTGCGCGGTCTGCGCGAACGCTACGAGGTCCACCACAAGGTGCGCATCAAGGACGCGGCGCTGGTGAGCGCGGCCGTCCTCTCGAACCGATACATCACCGACCGCTTCCTGCCCGACAAGGCGATCGACCTGGTCGACGAAGCGGCGGCCAAGCTGCGCACCGAGATCGACTCGATGCCGGCCGAGCTCGACGAGGTCGCCCGTCGCACGCTGCAGCTCGAGATCGAGCGAGAGGCGCTGCGCAAGGAGACCGACCGGGCGTCGCGCGACCGGCTCGAGAAGCTCGAAAAGGAGCTCGCCGATCTCAAGGAGGAGGAGACCCGGCTCCGCGCCCAGTGGGAGCGCGAGAAGGGCGCTCTCGGCGGGATCGCTGAGCTGCAGAAGCAGCTCGAAGCCGCGCGCATGGAGTACGACAAGGTCCGCCGGCCGGGAGCCGACTACGACCCCGCCCGTGCGAGCGAGCTGCAGTACAGCGTGCTCCCCGACCTGGAAAAGCGCATCGCGGCCGGCGAGGCCGGCCCGGCCGAGGGCGGCCTCCTGGTGAAGGACACGGTCGACGAGGACGACATCGCCTCGGTGGTCGCGCGCTGGACCGGCATCCCGGTCACGAAGCTCGTGGAAGGCGAGGCCCAGAAGCTGCTCCGGCTCGAGGAGCACCTGCACGAGCGGGTGATCGGACAGGACGAGGCCGTCGCTGCCGTGTCCGACGCGGTCCTGCGTGCCCGCTCGGGGCTCAAGGACCCGCAGCGCCCGGTGGGGTCCTTCATCTTCCTGGGCCCGACCGGCGTCGGCAAGACCGAGCTCGCGCGTGCGCTCGCCGAGTTCCTGTTCGACGACGAACAGGCGATGGTCCGCATCGACATGTCCGAGTACATGGAGAAGCACTCGGTCGCCCGCCTGATCGGCGCGCCCCCGGGATACGTCGGGTTCGAGGAGGGCGGTCAGCTCACGGAGGCCGTGCGGCGGCGTCCCTACTCGGTCGTACTCTTCGACGAGATCGAGAAGGCGCACCCCGACGTGTTCAATGCCCTCCTCCAGATTCTCGACGACGGCCGACTGACCGACGGCCAGGGCCGCACCGTCGACTTCAAGAACGTCGTGATCATCATGACGTCCAACGTCGGCAGCCAGCTGATCCTCTCTTATGGCGACGCGGTCGCGGACAGTCGCTCCCCGCAGCACGCGCAGATGAAGGAGGAGGTGCTGAATGCGCTCCGACAGCAGTTCAGGCCCGAGTTCCTGAACCGGGTCGACGACATCGTCGTGTTCCACGGACTCACCCGCGAGAACCTGGCGCGGATCGTCGAGATCCAGCTCGGACGGCTTCGCAAGCGGCTCGCCGAGCGCAACGTCGAACTCGAGCTCACGCCCGCCGCGGTCACGCACTTCTCGACGACCGGCTACGATCCGGTCTACGGTGCGCGACCGCTCAAGCGACTCCTGCAGCGCGAGATGGAGACCCAGCTCGGCCGGCGCATCCTGGCGGGCGAGATCCCGGACCGCTCGAAGGTCCGCGTCGACTGGAACGGATCCGAGCTCACCTTCACCACGACGCCCGCGACCGAATCCGAGGCGGCCTGACGCTCGCGAGCGGGGGAGGCGCGAGCCTCCCTGCTCGCGGCCGCAGCGGAGACTTTCCCGGCTGCTCCCGGGGCGTGCCCGTCTTTCCTGCACCTGCCACCGGTTTGACACGCCGGATCGTGAATTTTACTCGAAAAGGAATGGAAGCGCGCGACAAGATCCTCGAGACCGCCGGCCGGCTGTTCTCGGCACAGGGATACGACGGCACGTCGCTGTCCCAGGTGGCGCGGGAGGCCAAGGTCAGCAAGGCCCTCATCTTCTGGCACTTCGAGACCAAGGAGCACCTCTTCCGGGAGGTGGTCTCGCGGACGATCGAGCCCTACGCGATGAAGCTCGATCTCGAGGGCCTGAGCGAGCCCGACGCGCTCGCGAAGCTGGTCGATCACTACTACCAGTTCGTCAGCCGCAACTCGTCGTCGGTCCGCTTCTTCCTGGGCCTCTTCCTGCGACGCGACTCCCGTCCCGAGGAGATGTTCGCCCAGGTGCTCGAGCAGTACGGCCTGTTCAGGAACCAGGTGGCCCAGGTCATCGAGCGGGGACAGCAGCGGGGAACGTTCTCCTCGCGCGTTCGCGCGGCCGCCCACGCGGGCGTCGTGATCGCGGCGCTGAACGGGATGCTCGTCGAGGGCTTCGTCTCCGAACAGCGCGAGCGCGAGGCCGAAACCGCGATCGCGGAGATCAAGGAGACGCTCATCGACCCGATCCGGATCTCCTGATCCCGGATTCGACGCACCGCCCGCCGCCGGGGATCCTCCGCGCCCGGGTGCCGCGACGTGGTCCTCGTCCGCGAGGTCCGCGCGTTCGTCAGGTCGGAGCCGCTCGCCCTTCCCGCCTCGACCTCCAGTCGAGCCAGAACGACGCGACGGTGTAATAGACCGGGTAGGCGAGCGAGATCGCGGCCACGGTCGTCGCCCGTTCCGGCAGGCGCAGCAGCACGATCCCGACCAGCAGGGACCAGGCGACGCCGAGCCCGATCGTCCAGCCCATGAGCTTCGGCATGCGCGTCGGGTAGATGAAGCGCAGCGGGACGAGGACGAGGACCGCCAGCGCCGCGACGATCGCGGCGCACGCCCCGGGCGGGACCTCGAAGACCCAGAGGTAGAGCCCGACGACGTTCCAGTAGGACGGGAACCCGGTGAAGAACGCGTCGGCCGTCTTCGCGTCGGACGAGCAGAAGCGGAACGCGGAGGCGAGGACGGCGGCCCCGGCGGCGAGCGTGCCCGCGGTACCCTGCAACATCCCCGTCTGGAGAAGGAAGAAGGTCGGCACGAGGACGAAGGTGAGGTAGTCGACGATGTCGTCGAGCTTCGCGCCGTCGAAGCCGGGCAGCACCTCCTTCACGCCGACCGCTCTCGCCGCGGTGCCGTCGGTCGCGTCGATGAACACGGCGACGTACAGCCACCACATCGCCTCGGCGATGCGGCCGCCGGCGATCGCGGAGATCGAGACCAGCGCGGTGACCGCCCCGAGCGCCGTGTAGAGGTGGACCAGCCAGGCCAGCGCGACCCGGCCGGGGGGATGGGCCGGCCTCACGCGAGCCGCTGCGCCGACACGAGCTCGTCGCGCAGGACGCGCGCGATCCTCGCCCCGACGACGCCGTCGATGAAGCGGTGGTCGAAGGTGCAGCCGAGGGTGATCATCGGACGGATCGCGATCTCCTCGCCGACGACCACCGGCCGGCGCTGCAGCGCGTTCACGAGCACGATGATCGGGACGTGGCTGAAGGGAACGATGGGCGCGAGTGCCATGCCGAGACCGGCGTCGATCGAGCCGATGCTCGTCACCATCGCGCTGCCGAACTGGTCGAAGGCGACGCCGAAGCGCGACAGGTCGAGCCCGCGCTCGTAGAGCAGCCAGCTGACCATT
>JAGWVP010000011.1 GCA_018970825.1 bacterium
GTCGCGGTCGTTCGAGCCGCCCACGCGCGGACCCGGATGAAGACCTCGCGAGTCGTGAGAGCCGAGACGGGTGGCCCGCTCCCGGTGTGCCCCGCGACTACCAGTCCTCGAGGGACTGCTCCTCCCAGTGCGTGCCGAGGACCTGCATCGGCTCCACCCGCATGAACGGCGTCACCGCGGCCCCGTTCGGGTTCGAGACGGAGTCGCCCGCGCAGATCTCGGCAGTACCCCACGGCGCGCAGCCTGTCCCCTGCAGGGTGAACTGCGTCGGGAGGAGGTTGTCGGGCGACACGCTCGTCGCCGAGCCGATGCCCCTCTTCCAGGCGTCGGAGTTGTCGTCGCAGCCGAGCCCCGCAAAGCAGTTCGTCACCTGGTTGGCGAGCTTCTTCTTGGTGCCGGTGAACAGGAAGCTACCGATCGTCTGGACGAAGCTCAGGTTCGAGCCGATCTCCGACTTCACCGACTCGTAGACCAGGTCCGCCGCATCGCGGCGCAGGGCCGCGGAGTAGAAGGCGTCGGTGATCGTCATGCCGGCCTGGTCGAAGGCCCAGTCGACGAAGCCCGAGCACATCGTCCCCTGCCGCTCCTGGGTCTCCCATGCGTTCGTGCCGGCCGCGGACCACGGCAAGCCCATGCCCGAGAGCCCGCTGTAGTCGCTGATCTTGTAGTAGCCCTGGGCCCCCAGCGCCGCGTCGGCCGCATCCTCGAACGCCGGTCGGATGAACTCGGCCCCGGGTTTCAGCAGGAGGCCCTCGTAGGCGAGGCGTCCGTTGCGGATCGCGTCGCCGACCGACTCGCTGAGGATGCCTGGCGTTCCGTTGTTCAGCGGGCCGAGCTCGAACTCGTTCGCGTCGAGCAGGTCGTTCGCGTCGGGCTCGTCGTAGAGGGTGTCGTGGCGGATCGTCTGCGCGTCGAGAAAGATGACGGCGTGGCGGTGGCGCTGGCCGATCGCGTTGAACAGCGCGACGACCACGTCCTCGCCGCCCGGCGAGTGGAGCGGCACGATGCCGACGTCGCCCTTCTCCGCGTTCAGGACCTGCGCGTCGACGAGCGTCTGCACGACGCAGGTGCACTTGCAGCCGAACGGCGACGGTACGGCTTCGACCGATCCGTGGCGGCGGACGGCGCGCTGCACGTCGGTCGCGAGAACGATCTTGCTCGCGACCGCCTTCGCGACGACCGTCTCCGGCGACGTCTCGCGCGACAGGGGCTGGACGCGATTGCCCGCGACGACCTCCCAGAGCTTGCCGCCCTGGCCGAGCCTCGCGATCCGCGCGGCCTTCCCGAAGCCCGCGTCCTGGTAGAGCTTCGCGGTGTTCATGCAGCCGATGCCGTCCTCGACGCGCACCTGGCCGCCGAGATCCTCGCAGGCCTCGACGCGGCGCACGCCGCCGCACTTCTGTGCGATCCGTCCGTCCTCCTGCCAGTGACGGGCCTCCCACTCGAAGGACCGCCGGACCGCCTCGCGGTCGGGCGCCTCGAGCAAGGCCTGGGCACGGGCGTCGCGCGCTCCGAGCGGCAGGAGGTCGTCGTGGCCGAGGAGGGAGATCGCGACCGCCGAAGCGAGGGCGAGTGCGCGGATCGCGAAGACCGAAGATCTCGTTCCCTGCATGCAGACGCTTCTCCCCGGAAGGGCCGTCGCCCGCGAGGACCGGGCCGCGACACCGTTCGGATTTTGCACTATCCCGCCGGTCGGGAGGGGACAAGACGGGAATCGGGGACGTCGTTCCGGGGGCGGATCGCGGTCGCCGTCGCCTCCGCGGGCCCTTCGTACGGAATCGTCGCCCCTCTGCCGAGCGGTTCGCCGGCCGCACCGCCTGTCCGGCGCGGGAAGTCCCGGCTCCGCTGCCCCTCAGAGCTGCTCGAGACGCATCACGTCGACCGGCTCGATCCACACCGTGAGGCGCTCCTCGGCGAAGCGAGGTTCGCGGAGCGCGCGGAGCACCGCCGCCGCGACGTCGGCCGGGACGATCGTCTCGAAGCGAACGAGCTCCCGGTCGCCGGCCGCCTCCGGGCGGGAGCCGCCGCCGGTGCAGGGGACCGAGGTGTAGACCGGTGCACCGAGCCCCCGCGCCATCGCGACGAGATCGGACTCGAGCGCGGCCGGACCGATCGCCGTCACGCGCCGCATCTGCACGGTCACGCGCTTGCGCGCGGCGAGCGGGTGCGAGGACCCCTGCCGGTGGCCCTCGAGCCCGACGATGTCGAGCCGTCGCCCTGCCTGTTCGAAGTCGAGCGCGAGCTCCTGCAACTTCTCCATGACGCTCGAGTCGACGAGGCTCGTCCCGTCGAGGTCCACGATCACGTTGTTTCCCTGCACGAGCCCGAGCTGCTCGATCTGGCGCCGGAAGGGGATCCAGTTGCTGAACACGGCCGAGCCGCTCGCGTCGATCCGCACCGTCTGGTCGTCGACCGTCGTGACGTGCAGGAAGGGCTTGAACATCGAGGAGGGCGGGACCCCGTTCACGGCATGGACGACGAACTTGAGCAGCACTCCGATCGCGACGCCCGCGAGCAGGTCGGTGGCCAGGATCGCGACGATCGTCGCGACGAAGATGAGCAGCTGCTCGGGGCCGATCCGGAAGACGTTGATGAACTCGCGCGGCGAGGCGAGCCGGAAGCCGGTGTAGACGAGCATCGCGGCGAGCGCGGACAGGGGGATGCGGTGGAGCAGGCCCGGCGCGAGCGCGACCGCCGCGAGCAGGAAGAGGCCGTGCCAGAGGTCCGCGAAACGCGTCCGGGCGCCCGCGTCCACGTTGGCCTTGCTGCGGACGATCTCCGAGATCATCGGCAGGCCGCCGACCGACGCGGCCGCGACGTTGGCGAGGCCGACGGCGAGCAGGTCGCGGTCCATGTCGGTCTTGCGCTTCCAGGGGTCGATCAGGTCGATCGCCTTCGCCGACAGGAGCGACTCGATGCTGCCGACGAGCGCGAACAGGAGCGTCCACTTGAGCGCGGAGAGCCGCGTCTCCGGTCCCGCGAAGACGGAGAAGTCGGGCCACTGAACCGCGGCGAGGAGGTTTCCGGGCACGCCGACCAGGAAGGAGTCGCCGATCCGGTACTCGTGGCCCGCGAGCCGGTAGGAATGCTCGTTCGCGAGATCGAACCAGGCGCCGAGCGGCACGGCGACGGCGAGGACGAGGAGTTGAGCGGGCACCTGCCGCAGCCAGGCCGGGCGCAACCGGGTACGCAACGCCGGCCACCCGAACAGGATCGCGAGGCTCACGAGCCCGATCACGGTGATCGCCGGGTTCAGGTGCGCGATCTTTTCGGGCAGCTCCCGCAGCACCTCGAGCGGCTCGCCCTGCGCCTTCTGCCCGAACACGACCGGCAACTGCTTCAGGAAGATGATGACGCCGATCGCGGCGAGCATCCCGTGCACGACCGCCGTCGGGAAGAACTCGCTCAGCGCCCCCACGCGCAGGAGACCGAAGCCGACTTGCAGGAGTCCGGCGGCGCACCCGATCGCGATCGTCATGCGGTAGGCCCGTAGGTCGGCCGTCGGATCGGCGCCCGCGGTGAAGCCGAGCGCCTGCATCGCGCCGAGCACGATGACGATGAGGCCCGCGGCCGGTCCCTTGATCGTGAGTTCGGAGTTGCTGACGAGGGTCGTGACGACCGCGCCGACCACGGCCGTGAAGACGCCCGCCACCGGGGGAAAGCCGCTCGCGAGGGAGATGCCGAGGCACAGCGGCAGGGCGATGAGGAAGACGAGGAAACCTGCCGTCGCGTCGTCGCGGAAGTGGGTCGCGAAACCGGAGGCGTCGCCGCGAGGCGCGGGGGTGGAAGCGGGGGGAGTCATGGCCGGGCTCGGCCGTAGTTAGGTGGGCGCGGTCCGGGATTTCAAGGCCGCCCGGCTCCGAGACGATCGGGACGAGTTCTCCCCCGGGTTCACCGCCCCCGCGTCAGGTCGACTTCGCTCGCCTTGTCGGTCACGACCCACACGGACATCCATCCGAGGGTTCCGCCGGCCCGCTGGCGGACGACGGTCGGCTCGATCCCGCGCTCCCGAAGGCAGGTCGCGTCGAAGGGGCGGCCGTAGAGCGGGTAGTCGATGAAGACGAAGCGTTGGTCGCGCCGGCACAGGAGGGCGGAGAGGGCTTCGGGATCGGGATAGGTCAGCCGCAGGCCGCCGCGGTACCACTCGAAGCCCGCCGAGAAGCGCGAGTTCACGACCACGTTCCGAAGACCGGTGTGGCGCGCGACGTCGAGCGCCTCCCGATACGTCTCGAGCGGCGTCCGCGACCACTCGGCCGCGACCCGCGCACCGTCTGCGGCGAGCACGAGGGCCGCCGCGACGAGGAGGGCCGCCGCGATCCCGCGCAGGGAGCGAGGCAGGGAGTGCGTCGCCCGTCGACCGATCGCGACCAGCCCCATCGCGAGGAGAAGCGCCGCGGGCGGCAGCAGGTAGCTGACGAAGCGGGGCACGTACTGGAGGTTCAGCGCGGCCAGCGAGACGTAGGTGGCGAGCACGGGGGCGACGAGCGTGCCGGCGAGGAGGCGGTCCCCGCGCCGGGTGAGGTCGGCGATGCCGAGTCCCGCGATCGCCCAGAACACGGTGGCGCCGAGCGGCCGCGGGACTCCGGTCGCCATGCGATCGACCCAGGACGAGAAGAGGTCCCGGTAGGGGCCGGCGAGGACGTCGGTCCACGCGGCCATCGTGCCGAAGTCCTGCCCGCTCGAGGCGAGGATCGCGTCGAGCAGCGGCAGGTAGAAGGCGAGCGACGCGATCCCGACCGCTGCGACGGTCGCAAGGGCCTTCGCGCGTCCCTTCGGCCGGGTGCACAGGAACGCGCACTCGCCGAGAAACGGCAGGACGAACACGGGCAGGGTCGTGATCCCGAGGAGCCCGGCGCCGGCGACGACTCCGAAGCGGGGTGGCCCGCCCCGGCTTCGCCCGGCGGCGCCCGCGAGGAGGAGCGACATCGCGGCGAACCCGAGGCCGTATCCGCGTGCCTGCACCGTGAGCTCGAGGTGGAGGGGGGACGTCGCGACGAGCAGCAGGAACGCGAGAGCGACCGCGATCCCGAGGCGCCGCCTCGTCCATTCGGTGAGCGCCGCCGCCGAGAGGACTCCCGGGATCACGCTCCAGAGCCGGTAGACGACTTCGCGCCGGCCGAGCGCCTCGGTTGCGTACCAGGTCAGCAGGTTGAAGAGGACGTGGTCGTTCGGAATGTAGTCGCCGCGAAGGATCGCCTCCGGCCCGCGATCGACGAAGAAGAGGGCGGTGAACGCCTCGTCGTTCCAGAACCCCGCGCCGAGCAGGGCGAGGCGGCTCGCGACGAGGAGCGAGAGGAGGATCGTCGCGAGGGCGGCCGCGAGAGCATGGCGGGTCGTCGCGAGGCCGGCCTGCGCTGCGCGCGTCCCGGGCTCGCTTCGTGGCTGCCGATTCGGCCGCGCGACGGCGAGCCGGGGAGGACCCTCGGGATCCTCGTCGCGCTGCTGATCCGTCCCGCGCGCCCTTGTCCGGCGGGGAGACCCACGGTCGGACGAGGCCCGGGGGCCTTCGCCACCGGTCCCGAAACACGGTACGAGCGCGCCCGCACGTTCTCCCACGATCGCTCCCCTCGCACGACGACTCCGGCCCCTCTCGACGCTCGGGACGAATCGTCGCGGACCCCCGGCTGTCGAAGGGCAAGCGACGCCGACGGGCGAGTCGTCTTTCGTCCTGACCACCCCACGCGACGGCCGACAGGCGTGCGTTCCCGGGGCCCCCGGCGGGCGGTCGCCGCACCCCGGCTCACGAGCTTCGAAACGGTCCGGGAATCGTGGCCGGGAAGGCACCGCGTGCCTCGACTCGCGGTCGCGCCGGTACGCGGGCCCCTCTCGCGCGCCCGCCCGGTGTGCGCCGAGTCCGGGCTCCTCGTCGCCGGCCCCGCTTCCCCCGCGATCCCGCCCCGATCCTCCTTGATCGGGCGCGGGTTACCCTCGATAAGACCGACCGACGGGGCCGACGACGTGCCGTCCCCGGTGGAGCGAACCGATGCCGACCGAGAGCGCCCTGCAACCGATGTGGGACTGGATCCTGCGCCACGTCGGCGCGACCGGGATCGCATCGCCCGGCGCGCTGCTGACCGCGGTCGTGGCGGGCGTCTACCTGCCGGGGATCGTCTTCTCGTTCGTCGACGTCTTCGTGACCGGGCGCATGACGCTCGCCGAGTGCCGCGCCGTCCACTGGCGAGCGATGAAGTGGTACGGCTCCTTCTACCCGCTCGCGATGATCGCGTTCTGGGCTCTGCCGATGACGCTCCTGTCGAGCGTGCCGGGAGCCGCCCCGTCGACGTTCGAGTTCTGCCGCGACCTCGTCTTCTATTTCCTGCTCGGCGACTTCGTCTCGTACTTCTGGCACCGCTGGGAGCACGCAAACGCCTGGTACATGCGGAAGATCCACTCGGTTCACCACGTGGATACGCCGCCGCTCTCGATCTGGACGGCGATGGTGGTCCACCCGGTCGAGGGCATCACCGTGTTCGCGTGCTTCCACGTCTACGCGATCCTGTTCCCGCTCCACCCGCTCACGCTTCTGGCCGGCGCATTCTCGGTCACGGCCGTGAACATGATCACGCATTGCGGCTACCGACTGCCGGGCTACGACCGGATCTTCGCGACGGCACGCGAGCACGACATCCACCACGCGAGCCGCGAACCGAAGAACGTCTCGGTCATGCTCTCGATCTGCGACCGGATGTTCGGGACGTTCGAAAAGGCGCGGTGAGCCGGGCGGGGCGCCGGATGGGCGCACCGTCACACGGTCGGCGATCGTCCTGCGTCCTGCACGACGCGGAGCGCTCGTCCGCGGAAGGCGGTTGCACTCCGTGACCGCGGCGTGGCCTGCTCCGCGAGAGGGGACACGAAGTGGCGGTCTCTGCCAGCGATGCGACCCTCGCCGGCGGGCTGGAATCGTTCGCCGACTATCACTGCCGGGGAACGACCACGAGAGCGCAAGCCGTGCTGTCCGCCTTCAATCCGTCGGCGGCGAAGGGCCTCGTTCGAGCCTTGTCGGAATTCCGACCGGATGTCGTGCACGTCAAGATGTTCCTCTGGCAGCTGTCACCCTCGATCCTGCGACACCTCGTGGGCAGGCCGTCGGTGTACGAGATCATGACCTACAAGGCGATTTGTCCGAATGGGACGAAGGTCTTGCCCGGGGGACGTCGCTGCACGCATCCCGCAGGTAGGGCTTGTCTTTCGGGAGGCTGTCTCACACCGCAAACATGGTTGGCCATGATGCTGCAGCGCCATCTCTGGATGAGGCGAATGAATGCGTTCAGCCGCCTCGTGGCCGTGAGTGAAACCGTGCGTCTCCGCCTGGACGAGAACGGAGTGGGTCCATGCCGGGTGATTCCATTCGGTTGGCTGTCGACGCCGTCTGGCGACGCGAACGCGCTGGCAGCCGCGATCGGGCGCCTGCTCGCAGACAAGACGCTCTGCGACGAGTTCGGCAGGGCCGGCCGCGAAATCGCCCGAGAGGCTTACACCCTCACGGCGTACGTGGACGCCTGGGAGAACTGTTGTCGCGACATGATCGCCATGCCCCGCGCCGGGACGGGATCATGAGTCCGCCGTCACGCGGCGATCCGACGCGGGTGTGAAGCCGAAAGACTCCTCGGACAGGGAAACGAGCTCCCGGTCGTCGACCAGCGATCGATACCGCGCCTCGTCCTCGAATCGCTTGTAGCGTTCGAGGACGGCCATCTTCGACCCCCGGCCGTCGAACGACGTGCCTTCGAACCTGCTTCCCGGTCCGAACTCGAGCACTTCCTCGAGACCCAGGTCGGAGAACCGCAGGCCGAGTCGACGACTCGGGTCCTCGCGACAGGCTCGGGCGGAAACCCGCCGGTTGTGATTCACGTCGACGAAGCGACCGAATGGATGGGACTCCGTCCGCGGCGTTCACGCCCGCGAGTCCGGGCCGGAGGCCAGCACGGCGACGAACGAACCCGTGAGGAAGCGGGTGGGGTAGCGCTCGAGCCGCTCGAAGCGTTTCGCGCCTTCGAGGAACCACTCCCTCGCGCCGTCGCCCCGGCCGTCCAGGGCACGCGCGAGTCCGACCGCGAGGACGCGCGGGCAGTGAAGGATCGAGGTGACCTCGAGGACGCTCAGTCCGCTGTTCCGCACGACCTCTGCGAGAGAATCGGAGTCGAGGGTCGCCCCCACGTCGTAGGGCACGACACCGCTGCGACGCAGCAAGCCCAGGAGCGGGCCATTGCGAAGGCGTACGAGCGGGTTGCGCGGGTTGTCCATCGTGAGGACGAGCCGTCCCGACGGTCGCAGCACCCGCGCGATCTCGGCGAGCGATCGCGCGATGTCGGCCGGTCCCTCGAAGTGGTCGAGGGTGGAGCCGGAGAAGACCGCGTCGAACGAGTCGTCCGCGAAGGGAAGCTCGCGGACGTCGGCGGTGAGCGTGGCGAGGCCTCGGTTTCGCGCGCCTGCCTCCTGCACGACCGTCGGCGAGAGATCGATCCCGGTCGTGCGGTAGCCGTTCCCGAGGAACCGGCGCGCGACCCCGCGGCCGGCGATCTCGTCGAAGAGGTCGGTCTTGAGTGCGGTGGGCTCGCGACCGTCGTCGCGGACCGGCGGCTCCGCGAGCCAGCGGTCGAGCAGCGAGATCTGGAGTCGATCGGTGAACTCGCGCCACAGGCGGTCGGGCCGACGCGCGAGCCAGTCGCGCCCCACGCGCTCCCAGTGGCCGTTCTCGTTCACCGGGACTCGCTCCACCGCCGAACGCACGTCCGGTGCGCTGCGAGAAGCTCCCCGCAGGTCGGCAACGTGCGGAGCGGCCCGGGCGTCACGACCCGGGGGCGTGCCTCCCCCACGACCATCGCGGCGAGCCCGTCCGCGAGCAGGAGCGGCACCTGCCGGTCCATGCGGGCACGGGTCTCTCGCAGCGTCGAGACGAGCGATCGTCCCCACGCGATCGGCACCGTTCGCTGCGCGATCACGGCGCCCGCGTCGAGTCGCGCGACGATCTCGTGCAGCGTCAGGACGAAACCGTCGAGCCCCGCGTGCACCTCCCAAAACACCGGCGGCATGCCGCGGCAGAACGACGGGTCGCTCGCGTGGACGTTCAGCAGCGGGATCCCGATCGCGTCGAGCGAGGCCCGCGGGATGGGCTCGCCCCCGAAGACGATCACCAGGTCGGCGCGAACCTCGGCGAGTGCCGCGATCACCGGAGGGGCCAGAGTCGCGACTGCATCCATGCGACGCTGTCCTTCGACGCGAGGGAGTTCGGCGTGCGCCGCCCCGCGCATCGCCGACGCGTGGACCGCCCGCCACGCGAAGTGTTCGACGAGGTGCGCCACGCGGGGCCGCCCGGTCCGCCGCGCGCGCCGATCGATGCCGCCCGCGAGGTCGCGCAGACGATCCGGGAGCCGCATCGACGGGTGCGTCCGGACGACGAGCGGCACCTCGATGCCGATGCGGCGGTGCAGGTCCCGGTCGCCGACGAAGCCGGCAACCGCGGACGTCGTGGACGTCACGACCGCGACCCGGGTCACTGCCGGGCCCCGGCGGCGACGTCCAGGGCCTCGACGAGGTCGGCGGAATGGCCCTGCCCCGCGAGCCGCAGACGCCTGGCCCGCTCCAGCGCCTGCCAGGGCAGGCGGGCGGGTCGTGGGAGGTGATCGACGAAGACGAACTCGAACTCCGCCGTCGGCTCGGCCCCGCGTCGCCGCTTGAAGTCGTCGTTGCCGCCGCCCGCGTTGACGACGAGGCCGCGAGCCTCGGCGCTCACGACGTCGTCGATCGCGATCAGCCGGTAGAGACCGAGCGAAGGCGGCAGCCGCGTGTCGTAGCCGCCGATCGTCCACCGGGTCACACCGCCGCGGACGAGGCGAATGTTGAAGGCCCGCAGTTCCCCGGACTCGTCCGTCCAGCCGGCGACCTCGAACGCTCCGGACTCGACGAGCAGGCGGAAGAACTCCGGCGTGTACTGCGGGTTCAGGTGCGCCGGGTGCCGCTCGAGATACAGGCCGCGGTAGAGCTCGGACAGTCGATCCGAGCGTTCCGCGAGGAACGCGGGGTCGGAGATCTTGTGTGCGTCGTGGCGGGCGTGGACCGCGAAGTCGGCGTTGCGGTTGTGGCGGACGGTCCGCATCGCATGGCCCGGGAACGCGCGACCGGGGCGATGCAAGTGCACCACGCGGGAGGGGATCGCCCGTCCGCCGAGCCCGGCGAGCGACAGCGCCAGGTCCGGTGACAGCGCCGGCACCACGCCGGGCAGGACGACGGCGTGCCGGGGATGGCGGCGCGCGACGGACGAGATCAACCAGGCGAGGCCCGCGGAGTCCGGGGGGAGCGGCTCCGCGGACGGAAAGAGCCAGTGGTTCACGAAGGCGACGCGGTCGAACCCGAGGGCTCGCAGCGTCGCCGCCGGCGGTCGCGCTGCGAGGTCGAGCCCTCGACGAGCCAAGGCTCCTCGCCTGCGTCCGATCTCGTGGACCGGGTAGCCGAGGTGGGTCGCGATCGGCGACGCGTTCGCGGGCTTGCCGGCGGCCCCGTCGGCGACGAGCACGGGCACCAGCCGGTCGCCCAGCGTCTCGAGGACGAGTTCGAGCCCGTGTCCGTTCGCGAGGAACGTGCGGACACCGCGCGTGGCGAGCGCTTCGAGGTATGCTCGCGTCGCTTCCCGCTCCGCGTGAAGTCCCGACCCACCGCGAGCGACCATGCGCGGATCGGCGGTCAGGCGGGTCGATCGCCGGACGGCACCCGCGCGAGAATCGCCGTCACGGCCTCGTCGGTGGTCTGCCGACTCGTGTCCACGGTGACGTCGTAGTCGATGCCGTGCGAGTGACAGAGTTCGTCGCTGCGGCGCGCGAGTCCCATCGGGCGCCCTTCGAGCTTGCCGTCGGCCCGGGAGGACTCCCGGCGTTCCAGCTCGTCGAGCGAGCAGTGGACGCCGACCGAGAGCAGGGACGCACCGCTCTCGCGCAGGGCCTCGACGCACTCGTCGGCCCAGTCGCGGTCCTGGAGGAAGTGGTCGATCACGAGGTTGTTGCCGAGGGCCAGGTGGGCAGCCCAGCCGCGGTGGAGCCCGCGCAGCAGGCTCCGCCCGAACGGATTCATCGCGAGACGGACGCGCGGTGCGCCGTCGTGAACACTTTCGGCGTCGCCCTCGTCGACGTACTCCCAGGCGGCCCTGCCATCGAACGGGGTGCGGGAGACCAGGTGTTCGACGTCGCGGCCCTGCAGGCGGACGTAACTGATCGGGTAGAGGTTCTCCGGGAGGAGCAGGACGACGTCGTCGAAAGCGACGCGCGCGAACGACTCGCCCGGGTCGCCGTCGGCGAGTTCCGCGAGCCGGAGTTGCAGTGCGCGGCACAACGTCGACTTGCCCGACGAGCTCGCGCCGTTCACGAGGATCGCGCGGCCGGGGCGAGCGGGGGCGAAGGGTGCGGTGACCATGAGAAGCAGAGTCTCACCGCGGCGGGAGGGGCGCCAGCGGGGAGAAGTCTTCGCCGGGGGCCGGGCGCGCCGGCTCAGTCGATCTCGATCACGTGGTACGAGAGGCCCCAGGTGTCGAGGAAGGCGCTCGACAGGTAGCCGAAGCCGCAGTCTCCCCAGGCGTACGCCCAGGAGTTCTTCGCGACGAAGTAGCCGCCGAGCGGTCCGGTGTCGGCTGCCACTCCCGCGGGAAGGTCCGCGTTGGCGACGAAGCCGACGAGGAGGATCGAGTGGCTCCCGCCAAGGGGCGGCCCGGCCGCGCTGCGGACGTAGCCGCCGGGTTCGGGCTCGCGAAAGCCTTCGGTCATGGAGATCGTCGCAACCACCGGCGTCGAGGACTCCAGGAAGAGCGCGACCATCTCGAGTTGGAGGGACGCGAACGGTCCGCCGGGCGGCACGTCGAAATCGGCGATCTCGGCCGAGGTCGACACGCGGTGTCCCGCATTCGGCGCGCTCGCGGGGAAATCGTACTCGACCACCGTCGGCAAGCCGAGCAGGAAGTCGATCCGCTCGACGGCCTGGAACTCGTAGTCGGTGCACATCTCTCCGTCGTAGGTGGCCGAGCAGGAGAGAGGCCGTTGATTCGTCGCCGGATCGAGCGGCTCGATGTCCGGCGACTGGTTGTAGTTCCAGTCCGACTCGGGCGGAAACCGGTAGTCCGTGGCGAGCATCGCCTCGACGGCCAGATCGACCCACATTCCCGACTCGTATCGACGGTTCCAGTCGCCGGAGACCTTCCCGAAGAAGTAGGCGGACTGCTCGGCGAGGTTCTCGGGCGGCCCCCCGGCCTCCATCGCGAGGGTCTCGACCGCGGCGACGATCGCGTGCGCCGAGCAGGTCCCCCGGCTGCCTTGCGACTTGATGCAGGTGAGCGAGTCCTCGAGCGCGAAGTCGACGTTGCGGATGATCCCATCGGCCGCGTACTCGGAGATGTCGCAGCGACTCGAGAACTCGCTGGGCGGGTATTCCCAGCCGATCTCGGCGTTGCAGTCGGCGATCGGGTTGGTCGCCATCCCCAGTTGGATCGTGCCCGAAATGCCCGCGCGGAGGACCTCGAAGTCTCGCAGGATCCGCTCTCCGAGTCCGAGGACTCCCTTGCGGACGCGCCCGGCGGGGAGAGTCGCCAGCACCTGCGGACTCGGGAGATCAGCCAGGTGAGCGGCCGGCAGGCGGCGATGGAGCATCGAGTAGAGCGCGACGAGGTTCGAGCGATCGCGCCCGAGGTCCACCGCTCGCCCGATCGCGAGTTCGCCGAGCGAGGGCGGATCGAGGGCGAAGGTGGAGGTGCTGCCGTCGCGATTCGCGACCTCGATCGGGTGGCTCGCGTCTGGATCGACCCCGTCGGGAAGGACCCGCGCCCGCAGGCCCGAGTCGCCGCGGAAGAGCTTCTTCGCGGCGGCTCGCGCGCGGCTCGCGACCTTCGCCTCCGCGCGCTTCCTCGCGGTCAGCTCCTTGGCGGAGCCCGCGATGCGCAGGGTGGAGGTCTCGGCTCGGACCGGCGCGGACGAGACGACCACGCAGGACACGAGCGAGGCGAGGAGGAGATGGCGAAACACGGTGGCGGGTCTGGGTCGCATCAGGGGCATGTCCTCCGCAGGGCCCCGCGACGATCCCTCGAAGCGGGGGGAGGGCGCAACAGGATTTCGCTCGCAGGGCCCGCTGGGTGTTCCGGGTCTCGCTTCCGAGCTCTTGGTTCCAGCGTCTGGGAACCGGGGCTCGGCCGTCAGGTCTTCAGGGGGTGGCACGTGACGCGGGTGCCGTCGTCGGTGCCCCGCCGAACTCCCGCTCGAACGGTCCGATGAACCTTCGCTCCGGCGACCAGTCGGTCACGGCGAAGATCACCCGGTCGATCGCGGCAGCCCATGCGTCGAGCGCCCGTCCAGATGGAGTTCTGGATGTCGATGCTGTCGCGAGGAGCAAAGCGCGGTCACGGGAAGCCGCTAAACCAGTTCTCGCGGAGTCCATGGCGGCCTGGAACCCGTCGCGTCGAGCTCCTTGATCCCGACTCCGACGAGGTATTCGTAGGTGTCGTCGAACGCCCCTTCCCGCGGGACGTAGATCACGGCCCCGTCCCGTCCGCGGGTGAGCAGGACGCGGTAGGCGTTCCGGCGCAGCTGCAGCGAGTCGCGAACGCTCTTGCGATCCTGGTAGCGCCGCGCCCCGTCGTTGCTCCAGCAGCCACTTGCAGCGTCGAAGAGGAAGTCCCCGCCCCAGGCGAGAAGGGCGGCGTCGAGTTCGAGCCCCTGGCACTCGAACTCGGAGGCCGCGAGCGAGAGGTGGCGGCACGAAAGCCGGGCCGACTCGTCGCTGGTGAACCATTCGCCGACCGGGAAGCGGTGAAATCGCCCCTCGCGCTTCAGCTTAGGGACTCCGTGGAGTTCGAGGGACTTGTCGCGCGACGAGACGAGGATGCCGTAGCGCCGGGTCCGCTCGTCGCGGTACCGCGCCCTGAGATACGCCTTCGCCGCTTCGAAGTTGCGGGTGACGCGCAGGTGGAAGACGCCCTTCTCGAGCGAGGCCACGAGCGGCCGCAAGGTGCTCGCGGCGCGGCCTTCGACGATGCCGGCCGCGAGCGCATGGACCTCGCGTGCCGCGTGGAACCGGATCTCCTTGTCGAGGTTGAGTGCCGGGGTCGGTCGGCACTCGATCGTCGAGAAGGTGGGGACGAGGTGCAGCGGCGCATGGACCGTCCACTCGCTCGACCGCTCGCTCGCGCGGACCGCGTCGCGCCACTGGCCGAGACCGCCCTCCTCGCCGATGTGGATCTCCTGCCCGGTGCCGACCAGTCCGACGACGACGCACCACTCGGGGATCCGTTCGGCGAAGTCGATGAAATGCTCGGGCTCGCTCTTCATGGTCGGGTCCCGGTGCTTGCGGCGCACGTGGTCGGCGTCCCATGCGCGCTGTGCCTCGTCGAACACGAGCACGTGCTCGGGCGGAGTCCGGCCGGGCTTCGAGTAAGCCTTCACGTAGTCCTTCACGCCGCGGACGAATTCCTTGCCGGAAACGACCTCGCGTGTCGGGTCTTCGGCGGCCAGCTTCCGGGATGCAGCCGAGATCTCGTGCTGGAGCACGTCGACGAGCGGGCCGTTTCCGGACAGGAACACGGCCGGCGTGAGCCGCTTTCCCTGCCGCTCGACGACCAAGTCGTGGAGGAAGCGGGCATGGACGAGGCGGAGTCCGACCAGCGTCTTGCCGGCCCCGGGGACGCCGGTCACGAGCACGAGGTGTCTCGTCCTCGTCCTCGCGGCCTCGTGGCAGATCGAGGACAGCGCATCGATCGTCGGCTGGGTGTAGGCGTGGGCCCGGTGAACGCGCGGCAGATCGCCGTGCTCGAACACCCAGCGGGCCGCGCCGACGAGCGTCGGCAGCGGCAGGTAGGCGTCGGCCGCGAGGAAGGCGTCGAGGTCGACGCCGCGCGACTCGCGAGCGCGCAGCCGTCGAAGGAAAAGGTCGAGGTGATCCGGGCCGACCACGTGCGTGCCGTCGAACTCGCCGACGTAGCCGCGTGCCCGGGTCGGAACGAGGACTGCGACGACTTCGCGCTCGTGGCATTCGCGGTGATAGCTGCGCAGGTCTCGCGCGTAGGCGGCGACCTGGTCGAGGTCGGCGCGATCCGGCCTGACCTTGCCCTTGAGCTCGAGCACGACGACCGGGCCGGCGAGAAGCAGGACGACGTCCGGGCGCCGCAACTCGAGCGGCAACTCGTATTCGAGCACGGCGCCGTCGAGGGCTGCGTCCGATTGGGCGGTGACCAGCTCCGAAAGCTCTCGTCGGAGCATCGGGATGGAGTCGTCCCAGGCCCGGACCTGCGCGTCGGAGGCGTCGCGGAAGACCTGTTGCAGGCGAGTCCGGATGCCCTCGGTGCTCTCGGTCCGAAGATCGACGAGCCGGCCGGCCCATCCGTGGATCGCGCGCTCTGCCACGGTGGTGCGGGGTACCAGGTGGGGGCGTTCGGGGCGAATCGATTTGCCTGGTGACGGGGGTCGTCCGGGGCCCGGGAAATGCCGCCGCCGCTCGGAACCTACGGTGCCCCGCCGAACTCCCGCTCGAACGGCCCGATGAACCTCCGCTTCGGCGACCAGTCGGTCACGGCGAAGATCACCCGGTCGAACGCGGCGGCCCATGCGTCGAGCTCCTCGCGGAAGAGGCGCGCGATCGTCGGCGTGTCGTTGCCGAAGGCGCCGCAGCCCCAGGCGCCGAGTACGAGTGCGCGCGCGCCGTGCGCGGCCGCGGCGGCGAGCACGCACCGCACGCGGCGTCGCATCGCGGCTTCGATCTCGCCTTCGCGCTCGGGGCAGTACTTGCGGACGCCGTTCGCCTGCACGGCCGGCGAGGTGAGGATGCTGCAGGGCCACGGCTCCTCGAGGAACGCACCGGTGTCGTCGCGGAAGACGGGGACGTCGGGTGAGTGGATCACCCAGTCGGCGTACAAGGGGTCGAGGTGCGCGCGGCAGGCCTCGTACATGGCGCGACCTTCGAGACACGCGTGCAGACCCGAGGAGCGGGCGAGGTATTCCTCCTGCGCGCGCGCGCCCGTGAGGAAGCCGCCACCGGGTTTGGTCGCGGCGGCGAAGTTGAGGGCGGTCGGTGGGAGGCCGTCGTCGAGCAGGCGGCGTGCCGCCGACAGCGTGGTCTCGTTGGAGACCTCGATCGCGGGGGCGTGACCGGAGCGCTGCGGGGGCGAGGGCCAAGTGTGATCCGGCGGGTACTCGACGGTGGCGGCGCGGGCGTGGGCAAGTGCGTGCGCGATCGAGACGGTGCGGCCCGAGGGCGAGACGTAGTCGCCGCGGCGGTTCACCTCGACGGCCTCGCGGCCGAGGTGCGCGGCGAGGTCGCGAGGGATGTCGAGGAGGCGCCTCGTCGCGAGGATGTCGCGGACTTCCATCAGGACGAAGCCGAGCAGATTCCGACCGCGCCAGCGAGCGGGGATGCGGGCGTCGGGATGGTCCTCGGCGAGGCCGATGCCCCAGATCGAGTCGTGCGGGCTCGCCTCGACCAGCACGTCGGGTGCGGTCGCGAGGAGGAAGTCCTC
>JAGWVP010000536.1 GCA_018970825.1 bacterium
CCGCCGGTCGCGATCCGTCGACGGGTCCGGGCGCGCGGACAACGGGCGCGCGGACGGCGGGCGCGCCCGGCGACGTCGCGAGCGAGCCGGACTCCCGGGCACCCTGGCACCGGCCGCCTGCCGTCGACCTGTCGATCCACTTCGTCGCACCCGCCGTCGACCGCGCCGTCGTCGCCGAGGCGCAGGTGGTGCGTCGGGGGCGATCGGTCGGCTTCGCCGCGATCTCGATCGCGGACGACGGCGGGTCGCCGATCGCGCGCGGGATGCTCGCCGCGCGGGCGGCGACCGGCTTGCCCCGGGGCGACGACGACCCGGTCGTGCGCGACGCGCTTCCCGCGCGTCACCTCCGGGCGCTCGAGCGCCTCTCCTCCTCGCGCTTCAGCGGGAGCGCGTTCTCGGCTCGCCTCCAGGTGCGCTCGGCGCGGATCCCGGGCGAGGGCGTCGTCGCCCTCCTCCCCTGGCAGGAACTGCTCGCCGACGAAGCCGGGCAGGTGCACGCGGGTGCGATCGCGACGGCGGTCGACGCGGCCGGCGGGGCCTCCGCCTGGACCGCGGGCGGATTCGACCCGAGGGGTCGCGCCTCGACGATCGCGATGCACCTGACCGTCGCGCATGCGCCGGCCGGGGCGGACCTGGTCGCGATCGCGCAGCCCCCGTGGCGAACCGGCGAACTCTTCTCGATCGCGGTCGAGGTCGCGACGCGCGATCGCGCCGAGCCGGTCGCGTGGGGCTCGGTCGTCTACCGGGTCGTGCGACCGGAGTGAGCGCGGCGCGGTTCTCCGCCGCAACGGGCTGCCGTGCCCTGCGGCCTCGAGGATCGAAGTCCCGCGGCGCCGCACCCGGGCCTTCCGGGCGGCGCGCGGCGGACGTCCGGACGGCCTTGGCGGTCGTGCTCCGGACGTTGTACCCGGAAGGAATGCGACGGTCTTCGGCGCTCCTGCTCGCGCTCGCGGGCGTGATCTTCCTCGAGCTCGACGCCCGGGCCCACGCGGTGCTGAAGAAGTCCTCGCTGCCGAAGCGCGTGGTGCCGGAAACGGCGCAGCCCGTGGTGCTGTCGTTCAACTCGGCCGTCGAGCCGACGCTCTCGCGCGTCGTCCTCGTCGATGCGAAGGGAACCGAGCGCGAGATCGCGCTGCACGCCGGTGCCGCGCGCAACGAGATCGCCCTCGACCTGCCGGCCCTGCCCCCGGGAGCGTTCGGCCTGCGCTACAAGGTGCTCGCGGCCGACGGCCACGTGACCGAGAACCTGCTCCGCTTCTCGGTCGCGGCCGGGGACTGACGTCCGCGTGCTCGGGATCGCCGAGTTCGCGGCCGGGATCCTCGACGGCCTGCTCCTCGTGCTGCTCGCGATCGCGGTCGCGGCGGTCCCGTGGGCGACGGTCGTCCTGCGGGCGACGGGCCGGCCGACGGGCGATCCGGCCGCCGTCCGGACGGCGGTCCTGCTCGCACGCGCCGCCGCAGGTCTCGCCCTCTGCGAGGCGGCGCTGCTCGCGATCAAGTGGCTCGTGCTTCGCGGGTACCTGGGCGCGGAGGCCCTGCCGCGCTTCGCAGCGACCCCGCAAGCCCGCGCCGGGCTCGCGCGCTTTGCCGGCGCCCTCGCCCTCGCGGCCTGCGCCCGGCGCGTCGCGGTCCGTACCGACGACGCGAGTCGGTGGGCGCTCGCGGGCGCCCTCGTCGCGGTCGTGCTCGTCGCCGGCGGATGGCTCACCCACGCGACCTCGCGCCTCGAGGATCGCGGCTGGCTGATGGCGCTCACGGTCGCGCACCAGGCGGCGACCGGCGCCTGGGCGGGCGGTGTGATGTTGCTCGCTCTCCTCTGGGGGCGGTCGCGAGTGGTCGCGTCGCCGTCCGAGGCCGCCACCTTCGAGGAGGCGGTCGCGCGTTTCTGGCGGATGGCGATTCCCGCGTTCGCCCTGTCGCTCGCGACCGGACTTCCGCTCACCGTCGCGTACCTGGGTTCGTGGCAGGCGCTCGTCGGTTCGGGCCCGGGCTCGCTGCTGCTCGGCAAGCTCGCGCTGGTCTCGTTCGCGGGGGGGCTCGGCGGCGCGACCTTCCTCGCGGCCCGCGGCCGGCCGCCCGGCGCCCCGCTCGATCCGGCGGTCGGTGCGCAGGACGCGGCGTTCGTCTCGGTCGAGGCGCTCCTGCTCGTCGGTGCCCTGTTCGCGGCCGCCGCGCTCGCCTCGCAGCCGCCGGCGGTGGACACCCCCGAGACCCACGCCACGCTCGCCGAGGTCGCGCGGACCTTCGCGCCGAAGTGGCCCACGGTTCGGACGCCGTCGGTCGCGGCCAAGCTCGCGGCCACCGCCGACCCTCTCGCGGTGGTCGGCTGGGAGCGGACCGCCACCGCCTACTCCTGGTCCAACTTCAGCCACAACGTGGCGGGGCTCGTCGTGCTGCCGATGGCGATCCTCATGCTGCTCTCGTCGCGCGCGCGATGGGCGCGACACTGGCCGCTCGGGCTCGTGGTGCTCGCGGCCTTCGTGTTCCTGCGCTCCTGCGCGAGCGACGGGATCTGGCCCTTCGGCACCCTCTCGCCGCTCGCGAGCGACGCCGAGGGATTCCAGCACCGGCTCGCGGCGGTGCTGGCACTCGCGCTCGGCCTCGTCGAGTGGCGTGCGCGCACCGCCCCGTCGGCCGACCGGCTCGCACGGG
>JAGWVP010000537.1 GCA_018970825.1 bacterium
GCCCCGCTCGAGGGCGGCGGCACGCCGCCCAGCGAGGCGGAGACCCGGCCCGTCACCGCCCGCGACGTCATGCGCCAGCTCGCGACCGTGCTCGACGGCAGCGTCGGCCGGAGCGCCTGAGCCGAGAGGCCTCGGCGCGAGCGCGCCGGCCTGCGGGCTGGCGTCGACCCGGGAGACGACGGAGGATCCGGCGATGTTCGAGTTCGATCCCTACGCGTGGGACTTCCACGAGGATCCCTACCCGGTCTACCGCCGCCTGCGCGACGAAGCGCCCGACTACCGCAACGAGCGCCTCGGCTTCTGGGCGCTGTCGCGACACGAGGACGTGCTCGCGGGCTTCCGCGACACCGAGCACCTCTCGAACGCCCGGGGCGTGTCGCTCGAGGAGTCGAGCCACCCCGACCCCTCGCAGACCGCGTCCTTCCTCGCGATGGACCCGCCGCGCCACGACCGCATGCGCGCGCTCGTCGCCCGCGGCTTCACGCCGAAGCGGGTCTCCGACCTCGAGCCTCGCATCCGCGAGATCACCCGCATGCACATGGACCGCTTCCTCGGCGACCGGCGCTGCGACTTCATCCAGCAGTTCGCGGGGCTCGTGCCGATGGACGTGATCAGCGAGATGCTGGGCGTGCCGGCCGAGGATCGCGACCGGCTGCGGCACCTCGCGGACACGGTGCTCCACCGCGAGGATGGCGTCGCCGGGATCCCGGCCGAGAGCGCCGACGCCGCGCGCAGCCTCATGGGCTACTTCCACGGGCTGGTCGCCGACCGTCGCAAGACCCCGCGGTCCGACCTGCCGAGCGCGCTGCTGGAGGCCGAGATCGACGGCGAGAAGCTCGGCGACCGCGATCTCATGTCGTTCCTCTTCCTCATGGTGATCGCCGGCAACGAGACGACGACCAAGCTGCTCGGCAACGCGCTCTACTGGCTGTGGCGGAACCCCGAAGCCCGTCGCGCCGTGACCGCCGATCGCGGGCTCGTCCCCGCCTGGGCCGAGGAGACGCTGCGCTACGACCCGTCGACCCAGATCCTCGCCCGTACCGCGAAGGGCGACTTCGAGCTGGGCGGCCGACGGATCCGCGACGGCGAGAAGGTGCTCCTGCTCGTCGGCTCGGCGAATCGCGACGACCGCGTGTTCCCCGATCCCGACCGCTACGACCTCGCGCGCGACCAGTCGTCGAGCCTCGCCTTCGGCAAGGGCACGCACTTCTGCATGGGGGCTTCGCTCGCGCGCCTCGAGGCTCGAGTCGCGCTCGAAGAGGTGCTCGACCGCATGCCCGGCTTCGAGATCGACCCCGCCGGGCTCGCGCGCGTCCACTCGGTGAACGTGCGCGGCTTCGCGTCGATGCCCGTCCGCTTCTGACCCGACCCGAGATCCCCCGAGGAGAAGGAACCATGGCGACCCCGAACCATCCGACCAACGACGCGATCCGGCTCACCGACGGGCACTTCTACGGCAACGACCCGCACGAGAATCTCCGCTGGATGCGCGAGAACGCGCCTGTCTACTGGGACGCGGCGGGCCAGTGCTGGGGGATCACGCTGCACGAGGACGTGACCGCGCTCTCGAAGGACAGCCAGACCTGGCGGAGCAGCGGCGGCATCCGGCCCGACGCCCCGCAGATGGCCTACATGATCGACATGGACGACCCCGAGCACAAGAAGCGGCGGTCGCTCGTCAGCAAGGGGTTCACGCCGCGCCGGGTGATGGAGCGCGAGCCGCGCGTGCGCGAGGTGAGCCGCGAGCTCCTGCGGCGCGCCCGCGAGCGCGGCCGCTTCGACTTCGTGAAGGACGTGGCCGCGTGGCTCCCGCTCGTCATGATCGGCGACATGCTGGGCGTGCTTCCCGACGACTACGAGCGCCTGCTCGACTGGTCGGAGGCGATGGTGCTCGGCACCGGCGCGACCACGGTCGAGGCGATGGTCGCCGCGGGGCAGGCCTTCGAGGAATACGTGACCTACCAGCGGCGCGTCCTGGAGGACCGGCGCGCGAACCCGCGCGACGACCTCGTGAGCATCCTCGTCCACGCCGAGATCGACGGCGAGCGCCTGACCGACGACGAGCTCCTGATGGAGACGCTGCTCATCCTGATCGGCGGCGACGAGACCACCCGCCACGTGCTCTCGGGCGGCATGGACCAGCTGCTGCGGAACCCCGACCAGATGCGCGCGCTGCGCGAGGATCCCTCGCGCATGGGCTCGATGATCGAGGAGTGCCTGCGCTGGGTGAGCCCGATCCAGAACATGGCGCGCACGGCCTCGCGCGACGTCGAGCTGCGCGGACAGAAGATCGCGGCGGGCGAGAAGGTGCTGCTGCTCTACCCGTCCGCGAACCGCGACGCGGCGGTGTTCGCCGATCCCTTCCGCTTCGACTCGACGCGCTCGCCGAACGACCACATCGCGTTCGGGATCGGCGCGCACTTCTGTCTCGGCTCGAACCTCGCGCGGCTCGAGCTGCGGGTGATGTTCGAGGAGGCACTCGCGATCGTGCCCGACCTGCGGCTCGCCTCCGACGCGCCGCCGCCGCTGCGGGCGTCGAACTTCATCAGCGGGATCGAGTCGCTCCCGGTCGAGGTGGGCTGAGACCCCGCGTCTCACGCCCCCGGTCGAAGCACCCCGGGCATCGACCGCCGCACC
>JAGWVP010000538.1 GCA_018970825.1 bacterium
CTGGGCGTGCTCGCCCGCGGCGTCCGCATGGGCCGCGAGACCTTCGCGAACACGCTCAAGTACGTCTTCATCACCACCAGCGCGAATTTCGGCAACATGCTGAGCATGGCCGCGGCCTCGCTCTTCCTGCCCTTCCTGCCGCTCCTGCCCAAGCAGATCCTGCTGAACAACTTCCTCTCCGACTTCCCCTCGGTCACGATCGCGACCGACTCGGTCGACTCGGAGCAGGTGGCAGCCCCCCGGCGCTGGGACATCGCGCTCGTGCGCCGCTTCATGGTGGTGTTCGGGCTCGTGAGCTCGGTCTTCGACCTGCTGACCTTTGCCGTGCTGCTGCTCGTGCTGCGAGCCGGCGAGACCGAGTTCCAGACGGGCTGGTTCATCGAGTCGCTCATGACCGAGCTCTTCATCGTGCTCGTCATCCGAACCCGCCGCCCCTTCCTCGCGAGCCGGCCCGGCACGATCCTCCTGTGGGCGACGCTCGCGACCGCCGCGGCGACGATCTTCCTCCCCTACACGCCGGTCGCGAAGGTCTTCGGGCTCGAGCCCCTCCCGTTGCGCGTGGTCGGCGTGCTGCTCGGGATCACGCTCGCCTACCTGCTCGCGAGCGAGGCGGCGAAGCACGCCTTCTACCGCTGGACCGACCGGCTCGAGAAGCGCGCGCACCGCGGCGCGGGCGCGCTCCCGGATCAGCCCTCGGGGCGGACGTCCGAGGGCGAGTAGTAGGCGCGCAGCGCCAGGATCTTCGCGTCGGCGTCGAGGTCCATCGTGTCGATCACGTCGAGGACGAAGCGGCCGCCGCCCGAGACGACGTGGACGAGCAGCGGGAAGGCGACGTGGTTCCCCGAGATCCGCAGGCTCGCCGGGTCGACGTCGAGGACCAGGTTCGAGGCCTCGACCACGCCGTCGAAGAAGGCGGCCAGGTTCTCGGGACCGGTGACGGTCATCTTGCCGACGGGGTCCTGGACGATGCCTTCCGGGGCGAAGAGCGAGACGTAGAGCTCCGTGTCGCGGGTGTTGAACGCGCGCACGTAGGTCTCGACGACGGCGCGCACCTGCGCCGGCGAGAGATTCTCGGCGGGCGCCGGGGTCGGGCTCGGCGCCGGTGGCAGCCAGGTCGAGTTCGAATCGCCGCAGGACGCGAGCCAGCCCGCGAGCGCCACGCCGAGGGCGAAGGCCACGACGCCCGCGAGCCGGCCGAGGCGCAGCCGGCCGGGGCGCGGGACGATCGATCGCCAGCGGGAGACGTCGGACATCGCTCTCACCCGTTCAGTCTAGGTCCTTGCCGTCCATGCCGGCGTTCTTGCGCGCGTGCGACATCATCTCGTCCACCAGCGCGCCGATCTTCGTCGGGTCGTCAACCGGCTTCACGGTCGGGCCGCGGTGCCAGCCTTCGGCGACCGCGAGCACCTCGCCCGAGGCCTCGAACACGCGCCCGGTGACGCCCGACGACTGGCTGCTCGCGAGCCAGGTGACGATCGGCGCGATCCAGCGCGGGTGCATGCGCGCCTTCGCCTCCTCGTCGGCCTGCCCCATGCCGAGATCCTCGGTGAGGCGCGTGAGCGCGCCGGGGGCGATCGCGTTCACCGTGATGCCGTAGCGGCGCAGCTCGCGCGCGGAGATGATCGTGAAGGCGGCGATACCGGCCTTCGCGGCACCGTAGTTGGTCTGGCCCGCGTTGCCGTAGATGCCCGAGACCGACGTCGTGTTGATGATGCGCGCGTCGACCTTCTGGCCGCCCTTCACGAGGTCGCGCCAGTGACGGGCCGCGTGGTGCGCGGGGCCGAAGGTGCCCTTCAGGTGGACCTTGATGACCGCGTCCCACTCGGCCTCGGTCATGTTGACGAGCATGCGGTCGCGCAGGATGCCGGCGTTGTTCACGATCACGTCGAGACGCCCGAAGCGGTCGATCGCCTGCTGGATCATGCGGGCGGACGCGGCGAAGTCGCTCACGTCGTCGCCGTTCACGATCGCCTCGCCGCCGGCCTTCGCGATCTCGTCGACCACCTCCTGCGCGGGTCCGGTCGAGGCGCCGGTGCCGTCGCGCGAGCCACCGAGGTCGTTCACGACCACCTTCGCGCCGTGCGCGGCCAGCATGAGCGCGTACTCGCGGCCGATGCCGCGGCCGGCCCCCGTCACGATGCAGACCCTTCCCTCGCAGAGCTTCGCCATGATTCGGTTCCTCCGGGACGATCGACCTGAGCGGGCCGACTCCGATCCCCGGATCCGATCCCGGGAGTCCCGCGAAATCAAGCCCGTGGGCCGCGACGCGGTGCACCGTGCGCGTTTGACCCGGGCTTTCAGGGGCTGATAGCCGGGGTCCTGCATCGTGCACCGCGTCGTCCGGCGCGGCGGAGGACCTCCCATGCGAGTCGACGACCTCGTCCTGGTCAGCGTCGACGACCACGTCGTCGAGCCACCCGACATGTTCGAGCGCCACGTGCCGGCGAGCCTGCGCGACCGAGCACCGCGCGTGGTCCGGACGCAGCGCGGCGAGGACGTCTGGGTGTTCGAGGGGCAGGTCCGCCCGAACGTCGGCCTGAACGCGGTCGCCGGCCGCCGCCCCGAGGAATACGGCTTCGAGCCCACCAGCTTCTCGCAGATGAGGCGCGGCTGCTGGGACGTGACCGAGCGCATCC
>JAGWVP010000539.1 GCA_018970825.1 bacterium
CGGGTGTCCGTGTCCTCACCCCGACGGGCCGCCGCCTCGTCGTAGCGGGTGCGATGCCGAGGGTTGTCATGGTTCGACAGCACCCAGGTCGGCCACGCGTCCCGGGGATCGAGGGCGGCGGCGGTCCCGGTGATGCAGTCCCGCCACCGATCGGCACTCCACGGCGCGTACAGCGCCGGGAAGTTGAACGCCATGTGCACCTCGTCGCCGTTGCCGTAGTAGGTGGCGATGGCCTCGGTGGTCATGAGGTAGATCTCCCCGACCAGCACCCGTTCGTCGGCGCCATCAGCGTCGCCGTAGCTGTCGAGCAGTGCTCGGATCGCACGGATGCGCTCGTGGGTGACGGGCACGTCGTTGAGGGCGCAGTGCGGGATGCCGGCCAGCTCCGGCGGATCGTCAGGCAGCTCGGGGAACTTGCCGATGGTGTGCAGCACATCGGCGCGGAACCCGTCGACGCCGCGATCGAGCCAGAAGCGCAGCACGTCGTGCATCGCGCGACGGACCGCGGGGTTCGACCAGTCGAGGTCGGGCTGCTCGGGCAGGAACGAGTGGAGATACGACTGCCCCGTCGCCGGGTCGAAGGTCCAGGCGGAGCGTCCCCGGAGGAAGGCCGCGGTCCAGTTGTTCGGCGGGGAGCCGTCGGGCTTGCGATCGCGCCACACGTACCAGTCGCGCTTCGGAGAGATCCGCGACGAGCGCGACTCGACGAACCACGGGTGCCGGTCCGAGGTGTGGTTCGGCACCCAGTCGAGCAGCACCCGGAGACCGAGCGCGTGGGCACGCTCGATCACGCGGTCGAGGTCGGCGAGAGTGCCGAACACCGGGTCGACGTCGCGGTAGTCCGAGACGTCGTAACCGAAGTCCGCCATCGGCGAGCGAAAGACCGGCGAGAGCCAGATCGCGTCGACGCCGAGGCTCGCGACGTGCGGCAGGCGCGCGAGCAGCCCGGGCAGGTCGCCGACGCCGTCACCGCTCCCGTCGGCGAAGGAGCGCGGGTAGACCTGGTACACGACCGCCGACTGCCACCAGGGCGCGTCGGCGAGGTCGCGCGGATCAGGCACGCCCGCTCGCTCCGGGCGGGGCGGGGGCGACCGGCGCACGGATCTCGACCGGGTTGCTCTCGATCACCGCCGGCGTCGCCTCGAGTCGAGGCTCGCAGGCGTGCAGCAGGATGCGGCCGCGCAGCGGCGCGCCGCGAGCCTCGACCGGCGCGGCACCGACTTCCTCCGCGAGCGTGAAGCGGATCGGGGCGGAGTCGCCGTCGGGAAACTCCATGCACTCGCCGGGGCCCGCGGGCCCGTCGGGTTCGAGGCGCACGGGCACGACCGGCCCGCCGGCCGAGCCCGCCTGCGGCGCGAACTCGGCATGGCGCGAGATGCGGATCGGCCGCAGCGTCACCGCGTGCAGCCGGAGCACCGCGCCGTCGAGCCGGTCGTAGCGGTCGAAATCGGTACGGGCGAAGACGCGCGCGTTTCCCTTCGAGAGGTTCTCCTTCACGCGCGAGGTCGTCTCCTCCCAGAAGCGCGGCTTCCCCACGTCGAGGTGCACGAAACTCGACGACGCGTAGTACCCGGCGCCGCAGCACTCGAGTTCGCGGACGTCGAGCCACAGCGCGCGCTGGTCGACGCCGTCGAAGTGGAGATCCGAGGCGAGGCCCTCGGTGTGCATCGAGGATCGCGCGGCCTGCCCGCCACGGGCGATGATCGCCGCGTTGTACTCGCCGCTGCGGTAGCCCGACATGAGCAGCGTCCGGGTCGGCCGGTGGCGGTCCTGCAGGAAGTCGATCGCCTCGACGAGGCGCAGGGAGACGCGCGTCTTCTCGGAGTCGCCGCGCGAGCGGAAGAAGTCGTCGATCTTCGCGATCGCCGCGGGGTCGTAGCCGCCGTCGGGCCGGCGGTAGCGCACCCGCAGCGACTGGCCGCCGTGGCCGTGCACGAGCGAGAGTTCGCCGTCGCCCGAGACGAGGAAGCGGCGCCCCGGCTCCGAGGAGACCTTCGGGCCGCCCGGCGAGGAGACGACCGGCGGCGGGGCCGGTCGCGGCGCGCGCACGGGCGCGGCACACCCGGCCTGCGGCGCCGCGAGCGCGCAGGAGAGCAGGATGGCCGCCGCCGCACGGCGGCGGCGCGGATCACGATCGCCTCGGAGCATGCGTCCCCCCGGGTCGTCCTAGCGGCGGCGGACGCGCGAGTCGAACGCCCCCGCGTGCCGGCGCCTGGAAGCGGGCCGCTGCGCGGGCTCCGTCCGGGGCGTCCCGCGTGGCCCGGGCGACGCGCATGGTATCGTCGACCCCGGTGAGATCCTGCGACCTCTGCAAGCGCGCGATCATCGCGCGACTCGCCCTTCTCGGTGGTCGCGCCGACCGGCGCACCTGGCTGTGCGCCGAGTGCGCGGAGCGCTTCGAGGACCACGGGCTCGCTCCCGCGGAACTGCGCGAGCTCGCCGAACTCGCCGCGCGGAGGCGGGGCCGCTGCGACTGGTGCGCGGAGCAGCCGCCGGCCGCCCAGGTGCGGGTGCCGGCGGCCGCGGGCCAGGCGTTCTCCTTCGACCTCTGCGAGGCGTGCGCCCGCGGGGCGCGCGACGACGCCGGCGGTCGCATCCTCCACGGACAGGCTGCCCGCGAGGGCGACGTC
>JAGWVP010000540.1 GCA_018970825.1 bacterium
GGTACTCGGTGCGGTCGTGCGGCAGCATGTCGACGACGAGCAGCCGCCCGCCGGGCCGCAGCGCGCGCGCGATCTCGCGCAGCACGGCCGGCGGTTCGGCGACGTGGTGCAGGACGAGGCAGGCGACGGCCGCGTCGAGGCTGCGGTCCTCGACCGGGAGCGCCTCGAGCGCGCCGGTGCGGATCTCCACGTTGAGGAGGTCGGCGAGCCGGCGACGGGCGGCGCGCGTCATCGCCCGCGAACTCTCGACCGCGACGACGCGGGCGACGAAGGGCGCGATCGCCGCCGCGATCTGCCCGGTGCCGCAGCCGAGGTCGCCCACGGTCCACTCCGGGTCGAGAAGACCGAGCAGCCCGAGCAGGTCGAAGCGCTCGCCGAACATCTCGCCGCGCAACCGGTCCCACTGTCCCGAGGCCGTGCTGAAGAAGGCCTGCGAGGTCGTCTGCCGCTCGGCGAGCACGCTCGCGGCCCTCCGGTCGTCCTGCGAGGCGACCGCCAGGCCCGAGGCCTGCTCGCGCAGCAGGTTCCAGAGCCGGCGGGCCGCGGGGTCGAGGTCCTCGACCTCCATCCGGTAGAGGCGGCTGGTCGCCTCGGGCCGCGCCGCGACCCAGCCGTCGTCGGCCAGCACCTTCAGGTGACGGCTCACCGTCGACTGCGGCATCTGGAGCACCGCGCAGAGCTCCGCCACCGTGAGCTCGTGACGCTCGACCAGGCGCAGGATGCGCAGCCGGGTCGCGTCCGCGAGCGAGCTCATCCAGGAGAGCACGGGCGGGCTGGCGTGGAGGTTCATCCGTCGATCCGGATACAACGCTAGAAGAGGATCGGGGATTCGTCAAAACCGGGGCGAAGTGGCGGCAGGCGCCGCCCTGGCCCGGCAGCCCCGGGGCGGGCCCGCCCGCCCCGGACGCGGGGGCCGGGTCGGGACGATTTCGGCGCTTTACAGGCCAACGCACTTCGGACACGCTCCGGGGCCAGAAGGAGGACGACGATGACGCGCATCACGATCCTCGCCCTCGCGGCGATCCTGCTGCCCTCCATCGCGCCGGCGCAGGAGGGGAAGTGCCAACGGGACCTGTCGATCGCGGCAGGCGCCTACCGGCAATGCATGGAGAAGACGACGGGTGTCCTCTACGGGGGCGCGAGCCAGGCGCTCGTCGCCCCGGCGTTCGGCAAGTGCGTGGACAAGTACGCGGCGGCGTGGCCGAAACTCGTGTCGAGATACGCGGGCAAGGGCACGTCCTGCTCGGGGGAGCGCCACGTCGACAACGGCGACGGCACGTTCGACGACCGGCTCACGCGCCTCACCTGGGAGAGGAAGACGGATGACGATTCGGTTCACGACCAGGACAACGTCTACTCCCGGTCCGCCGGCCCGCCGTGGAAGGAGACGGGCACGGCCTTCACGGCATTTCTCGCGACCCTGAACGCCGGCGGGTTCGGCGGCTCGAACGGCTGGCGCCTGCCTTCGATCCACGAGCTCTACACGCTCGTCGCGCCGGCCTATCCGAACTGCAAGACCCCGCCGTGCACCACGGCACCCGGGCTCACGCGGTCCGGCTCCTACGGCGCATCGAGCACCGGTTACGGCCAGGACGTCTCCACCGTGTGGCGCGTGGATTTCTCAGACGGCGTGGCCGACCTGCACCAGGGCGGCACCGAGGTCACCAATACTTTCATGCGCGCGGTTCGCTCCGGCTCCTGACCCGCCACGAGGGCGTCCGACGCCGGAGCCTCGCGCGTGGGGCGGCCGTCCGGGTCAGGCGTCGCAGGCGGCGAGGATCGGGTCGCAGAGGCGGGTCATGCGCAGGTAGTTGTCGATCGAGCCGCGCACGCCGTTGGTGAAGAAGGCCACCGCGAGGTCGCGGCTCGGGTCGGCCCAGGCGGTCGTGCTGCCGTGGCCCGAGTGTCCGAAGGCGAGCGGGCTCGACCGGCGGCCGAAGGCCGAGGTCGGGCCGCCCAGGTGGAAGCCGAGCGCCCAACGCACGGGGACCTCGAGCGTTCGGTCGCGCGCGCCGTCGACGACCGGCCGCACCGCGCGCTCGATCGTCTCGCGGCGCAGGAAGCGACGCCCCTGCCACTCGCCGCCGGCGAGCAGCATCGAGTAGAAGAGCGAGAGGTCGCGGGTCGTCGTGATGCCGGTCGCGGCACCGGCCTCGGCCGCGTGCACCTCGGGTCGGTTGAAGTCGGCGACGAACGGGAACTCGCCGGAGAGGTCCGTGTGCAGGGCCACCCGCGGCTCCATCTCGGGCGGCAGCCCGAGCCAGGTGTCGCGCATGCCGAGCGGACCGAACAGCTCGTCGGCGAGGAAGCGGCCGAGCGAGCGACCGTCGACGCGCCGCACGACCTCGCCGAGCGCCCAGCCGTAGTTGAGGGGGTGGTAGCCGACGTCGGTGCCGGGCTCCCAGCGCGCGCTTCGTTCCTCCATCGCGCGCGCGACCGAGGCGCGGTCGCGCCAGAGGTCCCAGGTGAGCCACTTCGGCCCGATCGGGAAGCCGCCCTGGTGGGACAGCACGTGGACGACCGTCGCGTTTTCCTTGCCGCGTTGACCGAACTCGGGCCAGACGCTCGCGACGGGTGCGTCGAGGTCGAGCCGTCCGCGCTCGGCGAGCAGGTGGATCGCGAACGCG
>JAGWVP010000012.1 GCA_018970825.1 bacterium
CCGACGATCCTGCCGTCCCCCTGGAGCGCGATCGCATTCAGGTAGTCGTGCCCGCTCGAGATCGACGTGACGACCTTGCCGCCCGTGCCGAAACTCGTGTCGAGCGCGCCGTCGGCGAGGTACCGCACGACGGCGAACTCGTTGTACGAACCCGTCCGGCTCGGTCCGCCCGCCAGGATCTTCCCGTCGGACTGCACTCGCACCGACTTGGCGAACTCGTTCGAGGTACCGATCGCCGTCGTGACCTTGCCCCCCGAGCCGAAGGTCGAGTCGAGGGTGCCGTTCGCGGTCCAGCGCGCGACCGCGAAGTCCTGGTTCGTGCCGACCGCGACGCCCGCCGTGACGACCTTGCCGTCGGGCTGCGCGTCGATCGACCACGCGTAGTCGATGCCGGTGGCGAAGTTCACCGTCGCGGCGCCGCCGGTGCCGAAGGTCGCATCGAGGCGACCCGGCACGCCGTCGGCGGCCGCCGGTCGAGCGGTCAGGATGGCGGTCGCGAACACGACCGCCGCGAGGATCCCCGAGAGGGTGCGTCTGCAGTCCAAAGATTCCTCCGATTCGATTTTCGTGGCTGGCGGCGGGGTTCCTGACACGAAGCGGGCTCCCCGGGCAAGCCCGAAACGTCGCACGTTCAGGGCATTTCCCGGCATCTCGGGCGGGCGGGCCCCCGCTCCGGGCCACCCCCGGGTCCGGGGTGAGGCGAGCGGGCGCTCCGGGCCACGGGTCCGACCGTCGTCCGGGGACTTGCGGGGCGCCCTGCCCCCGGGCAACGCTGGCGCCCGATCGTCCCCTCCCGGGGGCCCCATGGAGGACGCCATGCCGAACAGAATCCCGACCACTCGTTCGCGCCGCGCCGCGGCCCGCACGTCTCTCGCCCTCGCAGCTCTCCTCGCATTCGCCGTGCCCGCCGGGGCCCGCGAGTCGGGCATCCAGCTCGCACCCGACTCGAACCGCTACTTCATCAGCAAGGACGTCGGTTCCGAGCGCTGGGCCATCACCTACAACCTCGGGGACAAGACGGTGACCGGAAACGTCTTCCCGCTCGACGGCGGCGCCCCGACCTTCCTGTCCTGCCAGATCACCCGGGTCGAGCAGGCGCCGAACCCGGCCGACGCCCAGTACTTCATGGACTGCCGCGCGGCCGGACCGTGTGCGTCGGCTCCCTGCACCGACCAGTGGGGCGCGCCGAGCGCCGTCGGGCCGATCCCCGGCTCCTTCCTGCTGCCCTCGAACACGCTCGCGACCAACGCGGGCAACGTCCAGCCCATCTACAACCAGTCCTGCTCGACGAGCGCGGTCTGCCACGGCAAGGGTTCGAGCTTCGTCGTTCTCGCCCGGGACGTCTCGTGGGGGAACACCTTCCTCGTCGAGTCCAACGGCGTGAATGGCCCGCAGGGTGTGTACATCGACCCCTTCTCGCCCGACGGGAGCTACCTCTTCCGGAAACTCCTCGGGACCGGTGCAGGCGAGCTCATGCCCTACAACGCGAGCCCCCTGCCGCCGGACCAGATCGACGCGATCCGCAACTGGATTCTCGAGGGCGCCGCGAACAACTGAGGCCGCCCGGCCCCGTCTTGACACGTCGCTCCCGCCCGACCTATGAGCGGGAGCCCCTCGGGACAGGTTCCCGGGGGCGATCCCGCGGTCTTCCCGCCGCGCGTCCCGGAGAACCGACATGAGAACCGCCCTCCGCCTCGGAATCGCGCTGCTGCTCGCAGCGGGCTGCAACGACAACTCGGACTGGAACGGGCCGATCGACGACGCGATCGTCGTGAATCCCGGCGAGTCCATCCAGGCGGCCGTCGACGCGGCCCCCGCGGGGGCGACGATCCGCGTGAACCCGGGCGACTACGTCGAGACCCACGGGGCGCGGGAGGCCGTGCGCATCACGAAGTCGCTCACGCTCGTCGCGAACAGCCGCATCCCGGAGAGCCGGGTCCGCATCCTGCCGGCGACGGGCCAGCGCCAGGGCATTCTCGTCGAGCCGGAGAACCCGACCGATCCCGACGTCGACGGCGTCGTCATCAAGGGATTCACCGTCGAGGGCTTCCCGAACAACGGCATCTGGCTCCGCCACGTGACGAACTTCGTCATCGAGGGCAACGAGTCGATCAACAACCTCGAGAACGGCATCTGGCCGACGCTGTCGACCAACGGCGAGGTGAAGAAGAACGTCTCGTACGGCTCGAAGGACAGCGCGCTGTGGGTCGAGGCGGCCGAGAACGTGCGCGTGGTCGAGAACGACCTCTCGAAGAGCCCGACCGGTCTCGAGGTCACCGTTTCGAACGACATCTACATGGAAGGCAACGACGTGCACGACAACGTCGTGGGCGTCGGCCTGTACCATCCTTCCGGTGCGGGTCTTCCCCCGAGCGAGTGGCCGCCGTCGCCGTTCCGCAACTGGCAGCTCACGAACAACCGGATCCACGACAACAACATGCCCAACGAGATCCAGGGCGGCCTCGTGTCGGCGCTTCCGCCGGGCGGCGGCGTGCTGGTCCTCGGGGTGCAGGACGTGACGATCGGGGACAACACGATCGAGCGAAACGATTTCTTCGGGATCGCGCTGATCGACTACTGCGTCGCGGTCGACGGAACCGACAACAGCTGCGGAAACAACCCTCCCTACTACGAGAACACGACGCCGGAGGACATCACCATCACCGACAACACGGTGACCGCCAACGGGGGCAACCCGCCACCGGGCGTGTTCGCGCAATTCGCGGGCGACATCCTCTCCCTCGGTGCGGTGGACAGCTGCGCGAGCGGCAACACCTACGCGGACTCGTTCCAGTCGCCGGCGCTGCCGCCGTGCTGATCGCGGCGCCTCCCGGGCGGGGGCGCCGAACGAACTCGAACCCGGCCTGACCGATGCCCGCGATCGGTGCGGAGGTCGCCACCCGCCGCCTGCGCGAATCCGCCCGGGCCCGGGGGGGCGACGAGACTTCTCGCCTGTGGCTCGCGGCGAGACCGCTCGCCCCGGGTGATCCGGCCGCGCAGGCCCGGGCGGTCTACCGGGAGATCTCGCTCGCCCTCGCGGCGTCGGGAGCCTCGGCGGAAGACCTGGTCGGCGAGACGATCTTCGCCCGCGACCCGGGAGATCTCGCGGAGATCCTCGCGGAGCGCTCCCGTTCCCTCGTCGGTTCGGCGCCGGCTCCGTCCTTCGTCGGCCAGCCGCCGGTCGACGGCTCGGCGCTCGAGGTCGCGGCCAACGCGATCGTGCCGGGCACGCCCGGCGACCGCACCGTGGTCGACGTCCGCGCGGCACGTGCCTGTCCCTGCGAGGGCTGTGCGCTCTCGGCCGCCCGCATCGTGCGTCGCGCCGGCTGCACGATCCTTCGCACCTCGGGCCTCCACGGCATCGGTGCGAGCCTCTTCGAGCAGGCGATCGACGCCTTCCGGTCGGGCGAGCGGCTGCTGCGCGAGACCGGGCTCGGCTTCCGCGACGTCGTCCGCACCTGGGTCTGGCTGCGCGACATCGACCGCGACTACGACGAGTTGAACGCCGCGCGTCGCGCCTTCTTCGAGGAGGTCGGGCTCGAGCGCAGGCCGGCGAGCACCGGTGTGCAGGGCGCGCCGCCGGGCGAGCGCCACGACGTGTCGATCGTCCTCGAAGCGCAGGCCGGCCCGGCCCGGGCCGGCGCCGCGTCGGGCGAGCCGATGACGACGCCGCTCCTGAACGAGGCGTGGACCTACGGCGCCGACTTCTCCCGCGGCCTCGGGGTTCCGGACGAGGACGGCACGACGCTCTCGTTGTCGGGCACGGCGAGCATCGACGAGCAGGGGCGAACCGTGCACGCGGGCGACCTCGCGGCGCAGGCCGCCCGGATGATCGACAACGTCGAGTCGTTGCTCGCCGGGCGGGGGGCGGGGTTCGGAGACCTCGTCTCGGGCGTCGTCTACGCCAAGCGCCGGGAGGACGGGCCGGCCCTTCGCGAGATCTGCCGCGCTCGCGGCTTCGACGGCTTCCCCTGCGTCTTCGTCGAGGCGCCCCTCTGCCGTCCCGAGCTACTCTGCGAGGCCGAGGCGGTGGCCCGTCTTTCCCTCCCCGCCGCCGGGGCGTAGAAACCGAGTCATGGCCGCTCGCCCCCGCCTCCGGCCCGCGTCCCCGTCGATCCTCGCAGCGGTGCTCCTGGTCGCCGCGGCCTGCGATCGCGCTCCCTCGGAGCGGACCGGCGCGGCCGCCGGGCGCGGCGGGCAGGTCGCGAGCGGCGCGGAGTCGGTGGTCGTCGACGCGCAGCACGCCTCCGCGGCGACCGCGAACGCGGCGACGTCGGCTGCGGCGACCGTCGCGACCGCACCGGCTGCGGCCATCGCCGACGATGCGAAGGTCGGCAGCCCCGTCGCACCCGGGTCCCCGCACGCGAAGGCACCCGCCGTCCCCGAGCCGGACCCCTCGGGTCCGCTGCGCGTCACCTACCCGCAGGACGGCACGATCTTCCCGCCGGAGATCGTCGCGCCGACCTTCACCTGGGCGGGGGGCGGCGGCGACGCCTCGCGCTTCGAGGTCGTCGTGCGCGACGACGCGGGCGGCGAGATCGCGCGCGAGCAGGTGGATGCGCGGCGCTGGCGTCCGTCCGAGGATCTCTGGAAGCGAGTGAAGGAACGCAGCACCGAGCGCGACGCGATCGTGACCGTGGCACCGGCCGGAGACGCGTCCCGGTCCGCGGGCGGAATCGCGGGCGTCGCACACGCGGACTCGACCACGCCCGCGAGCGTGCGCATTCGCACCTCGAAGGATCCCGTCGGCGACTCGCTCTTCTATCGGGAAGTGCCGCTCCCGTTCCTCGAGGCCGTGCAGGACCCGTCGCGCATCCGCTGGCGCTACGGCACGATCGACATGCAGGAAGGACCGCCGATCGTCCTGCACGACCTGCCGGTGTGCGGCAACTGCCACTCCTTCGCGGACGACGGCAGCGTGCTCGGGCTCGACGTCGACTACGGCAACGACAAGGGCGCCTACGGTCTCCTGCCCGTGTCGAGCCACATGGTGATGGACGACTCGAAGATCATCACCTGGGCCGACTTCAAGAAGGAGGACGACGAACTCACTTTCGGTCTCCTCTCGCGCGTCTCGCCGACGGGTCGGTACGTCGTCAGCACCGTGAAGGACCGCTCGGTCTTCGTCGCGATGCCCGATCTCATGATCTCGCAGCTCTTCTTCCCCATCAAGGGCATCCTCGTCGTGTACGACCGCGAGACGAAGAAGTTCGCGGCGCTGCCCGGCGCCGACGACCCGGCCTTCGTGCAGACCAACGCGGCCTGGAGCCCCGACGGCAAGGAGATCGTCTTCGCCCGGGCGAAGGCCTACCGCACCGAGAGGATCGAGCAGCAGAACGCGGCGCTGCTCGACCAGAAGGACATCCCGGAGTTCACGGTCGACCGGAAGCCCTTCCTCTACGACCTCTACAAGATCCCGTTCGCGGGCGGGAAGGGCGGCAAGGCGACCCCGCTCGAGGGTGCTGCGGCGAACGGCATGAGCAACTTCTTCCCCAAGTTCTCGCCCGACGGGAAGTGGATCGTCTTCTGCAAGGCGAAGTCGTACATGCTGCTGCAGCCCGACGCGGAGTTGTGGATCGTGCCGGCCCGCGGCGGCAAGGCGCGACGCTTCGCGCACAACACGCCGCGCATGAACTCCTGGCACAGCTGGTCGTCGAACAGCCGCTGGCTCGTCTTCTCCTCGAAGGTGAACGGGCCCTACACCCAGCTCTTCCTGACCCACGTCGACGAGAACGGGAACGACAGCCCGCCGGTCCTGCTCGAGCGCTTCACCTCGTCCGACCGTGCCGCGAACATCCCGGAGTTCGTCCGCCTGCCGGGCGACGCGATCGCCGACATCCGCGAGCAGTTCCTCGACCCCTACTCCTTCCTGCGCGCGGGCATCGCGAACGAGCGCACGGGAGATCACGCCGGTGCGGAGCGCGCCTTCCGCCGCGGCCTCGAGCTCGCGCCCGACGACGCCGAGATCCGCAACTCGCTCGGCTGGACGCTCTTCCAGGCGGGACGCTCCGCCGAGGCGGCGGCCGAGTACGAGCGCGCGGTCGCGGCCGACCCGAAGCACGCGAAGGCGCACGCGAACCTGGGCCTCGCGCTCGTCGAGCTCGGGCGCCTCGACGACGCCGCGGCGCACTACCGGGCGGCGATCGACCTCGAGCCGCGTGCCGAGATCTGGAGCGACCTCGCCTTCGCCCAGATGCGGATGGGCCGCTTCGACGAGGCGCGCGCGAGCTGCGAGAAGGCGCTGGCGCTCGACCCGGCCTGCCCCGCGGCGCACGTGAACCTCGCCGTCATGTCGGTGCGCGACGGCGACATGGCCGCCGCCGAGCGACACTACCGCGAGGCGCTCCCGAAGCGTCCGACGGCGGAGACCCACAACGGCCTCGGCTTCGTGCTCGCGCGCGAGGGGCGCTACGACGAGGCCGCCGCGGAGCTCCGTCGCGCGATCGAGATCGACCCGAAGTACGTGCCCGCCTACAACAACCTGGCCGAGTTGCTCGCGCGGCGCGGTGACGTCGACGAGGCGGCCCGCCTCTACGAGAAGTCGCTCGAGCTGAAGCCGAGTCCGGGCGTGCGCGCGGCCCTCGATGCGCTCCGACGGGGCACGGCGGGCGCGCCGGGCGCGGCCGGTGCGTCGCTCGGTCGTCCGTCCGGCGTGGCGCTCGCGAGCGCGCACTGACGGACCCATCCGGCGGCGGGCCGACACGCGACCGGGGGTGTCGACGTCCGCGGCTTCGCGATCACGGGGGGGTGCACGCGTCCGCGTCCCGGCTCGCCGTGAACGAAGGCGGCGCCGCGGTGGCGGGGCCCGGCCCCTCGGGGGGAGCCTCGGCGAGGTCGAAGTCGAGCGTCGCGCCCGCGACGAGCTCGGAGAATCGCACCCACGACCGGTCGAGATCGCGCCCGTCGAGGCGTACCCGCGTGGCGAACGGTCGGTCGCGACGCGCGCCGCGGCCGACCACTCGCAGCTCCCGGCCCGCTCCGAGCCGCACGGTCGCGGCGTCGAAGAGCGGGCTTCCGAGGACGAGCACGTCGGTACCGGGGATCGCCGGGTAGAGGCCGAGCGCGCCGAACACGTACCACGACGACATCTGTCCGAGGTCGTCGTTGCCGGGGTAGCCGCCGGGTCCGTCGTGGAAGAGGCCGAGGATCGCGCGGCGCACCGTCTCGCGCGTCCGTTGCGGCTCGCCGAGCCACGCCCAGAGCCACGGCGTGAGCGAGGACGGCTCGTTGCTCAGGTAGGCGAAGCGCGACGCCGGACCCGCGTTCAGCTCGGTGAAGAAGTCCGCGAGACGGCGGCGCGCCTCGCTCTCGCCGCCCATCGCGTCGACGAGCCCGCCCACGTCCTGCGGCACCATCCAGAGGTACTGGGCGCCGCTCCCCTCGACCCAGCCGACCGTGCTCTCGGGCACGAAGGGAGAAAGGAAGCGGCCGTCGCGGAAGCGCGGCACGAGCGATCTCGCGACGGGGTCCCAGAGGTTCCGCCACGATGCCGAGCGCCGCAGGAATTCCTCGCAGAGACCCCGCTCGCCGAGCTCCGCCGCGAGGCGTGCGACGGCGAAGTCGGCGACCGCGTACTCGAGCGTGGTCGCCGCCGAGCCCCAGACCGCGTCCGTCGAGCCGAAGATCGAGGTGGCGCCGCCGTTCGAGGCCGACTCGTCCTGGGCGACCCAGCCGAGCCGCAGGTAGTCGTCGAGCCCCTGCCGCTCGACGTAGTCGGCGTTCGGCGAGCGCCCGGTCTCGGTCGCCCCCTTCACCATCGCGTCGAGCGCCGCGCGCGCGTCGAAGCCGCGCGCGCCGAACGCCCAGGCCCCGGCGAGGATCGGGCTCGCCGGGTCGCCGACCATGACGTCGGTCTGCCCGGCCGCGACCGGCCACTTCGGCAGCCAGCCGCTCTCGTGCGCGTTCTCGACCAGCGACTGCGCCATGTCGCCCGCGCGCTCGGGGTCGAGGATCGAGAGGAGCGCGATCTCGCTGCGATAGACGTCCCAGCCCGAGAAGTTCGCGTAGGCCACCCGGCCCTCGGCGCGGTGCACGATCCCGTCCATGCCCGCGTAGTCGCCGTTCGCGTCCGAGAAGACGTTCGGCGCGAGCAGCGCGTGGTAGAGCATCGTCGCGAAGGTGCGGCGGTCGTGTTCTTCGCCGCCCTCGACGCGCACCCGGCCGAGCATCTCGTTCCACTCGGCGCGCGCGCGGCGCCGCACCTCCTCGACGCCTTCGTCGCCCGGGTTCTCGGCGCGCAGGTTCGCGCGCGCGCCCTCCACGCTCGTGAACGAGACGCCCACCCGCACCGAGACGGTCGAGCCGGGCGCGAACGAGATCCACGCGCCCGCCTGCGCGCCGTTGCTCACCGGGGGCGGCACCTCGATTCCCGAGATCGGCCGGAGGTGGAAGGGCTTCTCGGCGTGGTCGCTCGCCGAGGTCGAGCCGGGCGAGAGCACGGAGCGCGACCAGGTGCCCCAGGCGGCGAAGGGCCGGTCGAACTCGGCTGCGAAGAAGACGCGGTAGCGGTTGCGGGCGAAGCAGAACTGGCCGCTCTCGACCTCCCCGCTCACCTCCCGGCGCTCCGGGTCGATCGCGACGACGGCGTCGCCGTTCGCCATCGAGCTGCCGCCGGCATTCACGAGCAGGTTCGCCTCGCGGCCCCCGGGGAAGACGAGGCGAGCGGCACCGGTGCGAGTGGTCGCGGAGAGTTCGACCGAGATCTCGCGGTCGGTGCCCGGGTCGAGGCGCACGCGGTAGTCGCCGGGTGCGCCCTGCTCGGCGTCGTGCGAGAACGACGCGAGGTAGCGGGGCTCGATCTCCCAGGTGCCGGCCCGGACCGGCGCGATCGCGACCGGCTCGGTCGTCGGCAGGAAGGGCACGTCCTGCAGCGTGGGGCAGCCCGCGCCGCTCAGGTGCGTCAGGCTGAAGCCCCGGATGGTCGCGTCGCCCCAGTCGTAGCCGCCCGGCGAGTTGAGGAGGCCGGGGAGGGTCTCGGGACTCCACTGCACGAGGCCGAAGGGCACGGTCGCGCCGGGGAACGTGTTGCCCGCACCGCCGCCGGTCCCGAAGTCGGGCGCGCCCGCGTCCGTGCCGGTGAAGACGTTCACGAGCGCCGCGGGATCGGTGCTCGCGAACGTCCCGCTGCCGACGCGACCGCAGGCAGAGAGGAGTGCGGCGAGGAGGACGCCTGCACGGCGACGGGCCGCCATGGCGCGACTCTCGTCCCCGCCCGCGGGCCCGGTCAAGCGGCGCGTGCACGTCCGCCGGGCGCCCCGGAGCGGCCGACTTCGCCGGTCGTGCCGCGGAGGCCCGCGCGTGGGTCCCGCCCGGACGTCCGCTAGTCTCGCGCCGTGCCTGGGCGCGACCAGCGGATCGCCGCGATCGACATGACCAAGGGCGTGGCGATCGCCTGGGTCATGCTGATCCACGCGCGCGTGCTGCAGGGGAGTGCGTGGATGGAGCACCTCGTCGACGACGCGGTGCCGGTCTTCGTCGTGATCTTCGGCCTGAACGCCGAGCAGTGGTGGGCGCGCGCGGGCGGCGGCTCGGCCGTCGGGTGGTGGGCACGCTCGCTGCGGCGCCTGCTCGTCCCGCTGTGGGCGATGCTTCCCCTCTGGTGGGCGGGCGACCTGCTCGTGCGGCGGGTCGTCGAGCCGTCGTGGCCGCTCGTCGCGGGCAACCTCGCGGGGTGGCTGCCGAACGTCGGAACCGGATGGTTCGTCACGCTCGCGGTGCAGCTCGTCGTCGCGTGGCCGCTCGCGCACGCGGTCGTGCGCCGGCTCGACGACCGCCGTCTGCTGATTCTCGCGACCGCGTGGGTCGCGGCGAGCGTCGACCTGCTGCCCGCGCTGCTCGCGACGATGGGGCGCACGGGCTACGTGCTCTCGGCGCCGGTCCGCTTCGGAGGCCACGCGCTCGCGGGAGCGTGGCTCGCGCGCCGGCTCGGCGAGGCGCTCGAGCCCGGCTTCGCGCTCGCGAGCTTCGCGTCCTGGTGCGTGGCCGTGCTGATCCAGGAACTACCGGTGCCCGCGGCCGCGGCCGGCTGCGCCGGGCGCGCGGCCGAGGTGCTGCTCGCCGCGTGGCTGCTCGGGGCGACGAACGCGCTCTCCGGCGTCGACGCCATCCGGCGCCCGCTCTCCTGGCTCGGCGTGCACTCGTGGGGACTCTACCTCGCCCAGATGCTCGTCCACGCCTGGGTGTTCTTCGCGCTGGGATCCTACGCCGCGTTCCGGGGCGGGGCCGCGGCCTGGCTCTACGCGGCGATCCTGCTCGCGGGCGCGATCGCGCTCGTGGTCGCGGGGGAGGGTGCTCGGGTGCTCATCCCGGCCGTGCCGGGTCGAGACCGACGACCGCCTCGCCTCCCGGGGCGAGGTCCCTCGTGAGGATCAGCCCTTCTGAGCCTGCTCGACCTTCGCCCAGGTGTCGCGGAGCCCGACCGTGCGGTTGAAGACGGCACGTCCGTCGGTCGAGTCCGGGTCGACGCAGAAGTAGCCGAGCCGCTCGAACTGGAACGAGTCGCCGGGCTTCGCCGCGGCGAGCGAGGGCTCGAGCTTCCCGTCGCGAATCGTCTCGAGCGACGCGGGATTCAGGTCGTCGAGAAAGGAGCCCGATTCCTCCGGCCGCTCGCTGCGAAACAACCGGTCGTAGAGGCGGACCTCGGCCGCGACCGCGTGGGCGGCCGACACCCAGTGGATCGTGCCCTTCACCTTGCGCGCCGCCTGCGGCGAGCCGCTCCTCGTCTCCGGGTCGTGCGTGCAGCGCACCTCGAGGATCTCGCCGGTCGCCGGGTCCTTCGTCACCCCGGTGCACTTCACGATGTAGGCGTAGCGCAGGCGCACCTCGGCGCCGGGCGTGAGCCGGAAGAACTTCTTCGGCGGGTCCTCGCGGAAGTCGTCCTGCTCGATCCAGAGCTCGCGCGTGAACGGCACGCGGCGCGTCCCGGCCGACGGGTCCTCCGGGTTGTTCACCGCCTCCATCTCCTCGACCGCGCCCTCCGGGAAGCTCTCGACGACGAGCTTCAGCGGCCGGAGCACGGCCATCGCGCGGGGCGCCGTCCGGTTCAGCTCCTCGCGGACCGTGAACTCGAGGAGCGACGCGTCGATCAGAGCGTCCTTCTTCGACACGCCGATGCGCGAGCAGAAGTCGCGGATCGCGGCCGGCGGGCAGCCGCGGCGGCGCAGGCCCCCGATCGTCGGCATGCGCGGGTCGTCCCAGCCGGTCACGTGCCCGTCCCGCACGAGCTGGAGCAGCTTGCGCTTGCTCATGACCGTGTAGGTCAGGTTGAGCCGGGCGAACTCGATCTGCTCGGGACGCGGGTCCCAGGGGCCGAGCTGCTCGATCACCCAGTCGTAGAGCGGACGGTGGTCCTCGAACTCGAGCGTGCAGATCGAGTGGGTGATGCCCTCGTAGGCGTCGCAGAGCGGGTGGGCGTAGTCGTACATCGGGTAGATGCACCAGGCGTCGCCCGTGCGGTGGTGGTGCGAGCGCAGGATCCGGTAGAGCGTCGGGTCGCGCAGGTTGATGTTGGGCGAAGCCATGTCGATGCGCGCGCGCAGGACGTGCGCGCTGTCGGGGAACTCGCCCGCCCGCATGCGCGCGAACAGGTCGAGGTTCTCCTCGACGCCGCGCCCGCGGTGCGGGCTCTCGCGTCCGGGCTCGGTCAACGTGCCCCGGTACGCCCGGATCTCGTCCGCGCTCAGGCTGTCGACGTAGGCCGCGCCCTTGCGGATCAGCCGGACCGCGTCCTCGTAGAGCCGCTCGAAGCGGTCCGAGGCGTAGAACTCGCGGTCTCCCCAGTCGAAGCCGAGCCAGCGCACGTCGCGGCGGATCGCCTCGACGTACTCGACCTCCTCCTTGGAGGGATTGGTGTCGTCGAAGCGCAGGTTGCACAGCCCACCCGACTCGGCCGCGAGCCCGAAGTTGAGGCAGATCGACTTCGCGTGCCCGACGTGGAGGTAGCCGTTGGGCTCGGGCGGAAAGCGCGTCCGGACGGCTCGCACCTTGCCCGCGGCCAGGTCGGCCGCCGCGCGCGCGCGCACGAAGTCCGGGCCGGGTCCCGCGGGCCGTTCGCCCGATCCGTCCTCGCGACTCATGGCGCGACTCTAACGGTCACGCCGTTTCCCGCGCCACCCTCTCGACCTCGGCGAGCCAGAGACGGTCGAGCTCCTCGCGCCAGCCGGCGACGATCGGGTCCGCCTCGGGGTCCCCGCCACGGTCGCGCACCCGCCGCTTGCGGAAGGCGAGTTCGTGCTGCGCCCGCACGAGCGCGGCCGACGCGGCCGGGTTCATGCGGTCGATGCGCCGCGTCCGCAGGAGCCGGTCGTCGCGGATCGCGGGCATGTCCTCGGGGGCGATCGCCCGCCCGACCTCGCCTTCGAGTTCCTCGCAGATGACGCGGCGCTCGTGCCGCCCGCTGCGCCAGAGCAGGAAGCCCACGAGCAGCACGAAGGGCAGGAAGACGACCAGGTTCGCGATGCTCGCGCCCAGCCAGGCCTTGAACAGTCCCACGTCGGGCGGGGCGACCGGCGCGTCGGGCGGCGGCTTGCCCTGGCTCGTCTCCCAGGCGACCGCGAGCAGGGCGAGCACGTTGTTCGTCGCGTGAGCCGCGATCGCGATCAGCAGGCCGGCCACCGGCGCGATCCAGCGCAGCCAGGCGCGGTGCGACTGCCGCGAGAAGCCGAGCATCGCGCCGAAGATCCCGGTGAACATCGCGTGGCCCGAGAGCCCGAAGAGCGCGTAGCGTGCGCCGAACTGCAGTCCCCACGGGGCGAAGCCGAACTGGGCGTAGTTCTGCGCGACGTAGAGCGCGGACTCGAGCCAGGTGAAGCCGAGGCCGACCATGGCGCCGTAGACGAAACCGTCGCGCACGTTGTCGAACTCGGCGCGGATGAGGAAGAAGAGCGCGAGCACGCCGAGCCCCTTCGTGAGCTCCTCGACGAGCGGCCCGGCGATCGGCGCGCCGATGAGCATCGCGGCCTGCCCCCCGAGCTTCGCCTTCACGTCGGGATTCGCCTCGACCCACTGCGCGGTGAGCTGCAGGATCGTCGAGTTGAGCGGCAGCGCGAGCCCGGTCGCGATGAGCGCGCCCCACAGGAAGGCGATCGCGAGCAGCCAGGGGGACTCCCGCTCGCGCCGGTCGAGGAAGCCGATCGCGAGCATCGGGACGATCGCGAGCACGCTCGAGAGCAGGAGCGACCGCAGGAAGACTCCCTGCACGTCGCGTGCGAAGGACCCGAAGGTCGCGAGCATGAAGAGGAGCGCGAGCCCGATGAGTACGACCAGCAGGACGACGGTCGGGATCGCGACGCGCCGCCGCCGCAACGGCGAGCCGGCGAGCAGCCGGTCGAAGGAGGGATCGTGCAGGAGGCCCGTCGTTCGCTGGTCGGTGGTCATGGGGAGCCTCCCGCGCCCGTGGCGCGCCGGCGCGGAGACTACGTCGTGCCGCCCGGGGGGCCAAGCACGAGGCCTGCGAGGAGTGCCCGCCGACCGGCCCCGAGACGCGGGTTCGCGGCCCCCCGTTCCCGGCGGTCGCCCCGAGGGGGGCGAACCGGGTTGCGAGCGGGCAGCGGCGGGGAGGGGCCCCCGTTTTCGGCGATGTTTCGCGGACTTGAAACGATCCTGCCACACGGCGCCCCTACCTTCGCCATCGAACCAAGAGGTGAAGAGACGGCGGGGCCGGTCCCCGCGGAGGTGTGAAGATCATGAAGGAGTTCGTGGTCCGACCGATCGGGCGCGACGATTTCGGGGCGGTGATGCGCCTCGAGGAGGAGGTCTTCGCCGGCGACGGCGAGGCGACGCTGGGGGCCTACTACGTGCGGCTCTGCTGCGACTTCCTGGGCGAGACCTGTTTCGTGGCGACCGACGGCGGAGAGGTCGTCGGGTACGTGCTGTGCTTCGTGCAGGGCAGGGAGGCCTGGTGCACGACCCTCGCGGTCGCGCCGAGCCACCGGAGAACGCGGGTCGCCTGGTCGCTCATCGCGGCCCTGGTCGAGGCGCTGGTTCCACGGGTCGACTCCTGCTGGTTCACGGCGAAGGTGGACAACCGGGCGGCGCGTGCGATCCACCGCGGGCTCGGGGCGAGGGAAGTCGAGACGAGGCACGGATTCTACGGGCCGGGCGACGACCGGATCGTCTCGTGCATCGAGACGGAGGGGCTCCGGCGCGCCGCCTGGCGGTATGCGCGGCTCGGTGCGCGGCTCGCGAGCGTGGACGAGGCGGAGGAGGTGGCGGCATGAACGGAGCGGAACTGGCATCGATCGTACCCGGGTGGTCCCCGGCGGACTCTCCGGGCGAGGCTCTCCTGCCCGGGCGTCGCCCGCGGTGGCCCGAGCCCGCGCGCAGCACGCTGCGAGCGCTGCGGGCTGCCCGCAGCGCCGCACGACGCGTGTCCGAGACCCGTCGGACGCTGCGCCGCAGGCTGCTGCGTTGCGAGGATGCGGCGGAGGCGACCCGCGTCCGGGCCCTTGCCCTCTGCCGGGTGGCCGCGCAGCTGTGCCGCGACCTCGGGCTTCGCACCGTGGTTCGCGGGCCGATTCCCGCGGGCCCGGTCGTGCTGGTGGCGAACCACCTCGGCTGGATCGACCCGCTGATCGTCGCGGGCATCCTGCCCTGCGCCCCGATCGCCAAGGCCGAGCTCGGGAACTGGCCGTTCGTCGGCGCCGGCGTTCGCGAGCACGGGGTCGCCTTCGTCGAGAGAGGAAACCCCGAGAGCGGTGCGCGCGCGCTGCTCCGCGCCCGCCATGCGCTCCGATCGGGCACCGCGGTCCTGAACTTCCCGGAGGGAACCACGACCGCCGGACCCGACCCGATCGACTTCCACCGCGGCATCTTCGGACTCGCGCGCCGCATCGGCACGCCGGTCGTCCCGGTCGCGATCTCGTTCGACGACCCGTCGCTCCGTTGGACCGGCGACGCGACCTTCCTGCCGCACTTCGCCCGCACCGCGGCTCGCGGCGGAGTCGCGAGGATCGCGTTCGGCGCGGCGATGACGCCCGCGCGCTACGCGAGCCCCGAGGATCTCGCGGCGGAGGCCCACGATTCGATCGTCCATCTGCTTCGGGGCGGCGCGTGAACGCGCCGATCGCCGTGCCCGGCGCGGAGCGCCCGTCGCAGTCCGCGGCGCTCGACTACGTGCGGTCGGGGCAGATCCCCTTCTTCCGCCTGCCATCGGTCGATCCGGCCGTCCCCGGGTCGCTCGAGGGTGCGGGAGCGGTCCTGCTCGGCGTGCCGTGGGATGGCGGCTCGACCTACCAGGCAGGGGCGAAGCTCGCCCCCTGGCACGTGAGACGCGTGAGCGCGCTCGTGCAGGGATTCCACCCGGTCCACCGCATCGACGTCTTCCGCGGCTTGCGGCCGGTCGACGGCGGCAACGTCGCGTTTCCGCCCTTCGACCCGACGGCGATGCGGGAATGCGTCGAGGACGCGGCGGCCCGGATCCACGCGGTCGGCGCGGTCCCGATCCTGCTCGGCGGGGACCATTCGATCGCGCTCCCCGCTCTTCGCGCGGCAGCAGCGCGCCACGGTGCGCTCGCCGTCGTCCACGTCGACGCCCACTACGACACCAGCGATGCGACCGTCTGGGGCGACGCCCACCACCATGGAACGCCGCTGCGCCACGCGGTCCTCGAAGGGCTCGTCGCGCGCGGCCAGCTCCACCAGGTCGCGGTTCGGGCGACCACGTCCGACGAGCAGGAAAACCGGTGGTCGCGTGGGCACGGCGCGCGGGTGCGGGACATGGAGGAAGTCGCCGAGCTCGGCGTCGAACGGGTCGCGGGCGAGATCCTGCGCGAGATCGCCGGTCGCCCGGCGTACGTGACCTTCGACGTCGACGCGATCGACCCGGCCTTCGCACCCGGGACGGGTACGCCGGTCTCCGGAGGCCTCACCTCCCGCGAGGCGATCCGGTTCCTGCGCTGCCTCGAGGGCCTGCACCTCGTCGGAATGGACGTGGTCGAGGTGTCGCCCAACCTCGATCACGCCGACCTGACGAGCCACCTCGCGGCACAGTTGCTGTACGAGGGTCTCGCGCTCGCGGCGCTCGACGCCCGCTGATCGACCCGCCCGCTCCCGGCCCGGGCGCGGGTGGCTGGCGTTCCGGGGGGCCCCTTGACCTCCGCGCAGCCTTCGGAGAAAACGACGTCGCTCCGGTCGCGTCGCGGGACGGCGATCGTGAGGTGGGGAGGTGACGATGGAGTGGGAGAGCATGCGCCGGCCCGCGGGCCGCGCGGTCGCGACGATCTTCGCGGTGCTGTGGCTCGTGGCCGCCGGGAACGCCCGGGCC
>JAGWVP010000541.1 GCA_018970825.1 bacterium
GCGGCCGATCGTCGCGGCGACGACCGCGTCGTCGCCGATTCCGAGCGAGCGACGGATGCGGCGTCGTGCGGAAGCGTCGCGCGGCCGGAAGAACTCGGCCGGTCGGCCGTTGTGGATCACGGTCCCGTGCCCGTCGGCGAGGCCGAAGTGCTCGCGAAGGAGACCGAGGTTGGCCTGCGACACGGTCACGACCTGCCGCGCCGCGGCAAACGATCGTGCCAACTCGGGCAGGAACGGAGCGAACTCCCGCTTCCAGGCGGGGTGCAAGACGTGCACGAGCGACACGAAGGGGATGCCGCGCCGGGCGGCGGCCGCTTTCGCAGCGAGGCTCGCGAACAGGAACCCGTCGCCGAAGAGGACGACGTCGGGCGTGGTCGCCTCGAAGCAGGCCTCGCCGATCCCGGGATCGGTGAGACTCGCGGCCGGGGACTGCGCGTCGTAGACGTTCTCGACCGGCAGCGCGTGGCGCGCGATCCCCGCGCGATCGAGCGCGCGAGTCAGTTCGTTCTCCCCGGGAGGCTGGGCGACGACGACGTCCCAGCCGGCCGCCTGGAGGGCGACGGCCAGCTCCTGGTGGATCCGCTCGGCGCCGTAGATGCCGTTGCGGTCGCTGTAGAGGAGGAGTCGGCTCATAGGCTCCGGTAGATCGAGCTCTCCTCGACCGAGCGCCGAAACGCCTGCGGGTCGAGCCGTTCGCGCTGCGGGCTCGATCGCAGGTGCTCGTGCGCGGCCTTCAGTCGCCCCGTGTCCATCGCCTGCGCGGCCGCGTCGCGCAGGTCATCGAAGTAGAGGGGGTAGTCCCGGCCGAGGTACTCCTCGACGGCCGGGAGCCGGTTCACCAGCAGCGGCGTCGCCCGCGCGAGACACTCGACGACGGCGTTGTTGGCATTGGCAGCGTCGAGCTGCACCATCACGACGTTGCAGGACAGGAGCCGGTCGTACTCGTCGTCGGGGACGTGCGACCGGACCTCCACCGCCCCGGCCCCCGCGGGCGGAGGCCCGAGACGCTGGAACTCGAGGTCGCGCATTCCCTCGACCTGCGCATGTGCATTCGAGACGAAGCCCGGCACGAGGCGAAGCTTGCGGTAGCCGAGCGGGTTGTCGTCGGGAATCGGCAGGCGGTCGATCGCGGTCTGCCGGCGCAGCCACCAGCCGACCTGGATCAAGCGCTTGTCGGGATTGTCGAGGAAGCGCTCGAACTCGAAGCCGAGTTCCGGGATCTCGCTCGGCAGGTAGGCGACGTCGACCGGCTTCCCGGTGGCCTCGCGCAGCCACCGCCCCATGTGCTCGGAGAGGGTGAAGAGCCCGACGCAGGCGGCGAGGCTCTCGCGCCAGGCCGACTTCGCGAGGACGTGCTCGGGCGAGTGGTCGGCGTAGAACCAGGGCGGCATCCCGAAGGGGTTGTGCAGGAACCCGACCCACGGCTCGCGGATGGGCACCAGGTGCCGCTCCTCGGAGGTGATGCGATCGGGCCAGGAGGGGCGCCGCAGCGCTGCGTACAGCTCCGGTCCGGATCGTCGGCCCGGGCGCGGATGCTCGACGGCGAAGAGCTCGTCGAGGAACGACTCGAACCGGACGCCGTCGGGATGGTGAAGCGCGTAGAGGGCCTCCATCGCCGGGCGCCATCCGCTGCGATGATGCTCGCGGAGGTAGCGTGCGGGGAAGCGGAGGCGACCGCCGGGTCGTGCCGGAAGATCGGCCTCGCGTCGATGCGCGCCCGAGAGTTCGCGGACCAGCATCGCTTCGTCGACGAGCGAGCGGTCGTCGGGGGCGAGTTCCGCGGCGATCGCGGCGTGGTCGACGGCCGAGCGGAAGTCCTCGAGGAAGACCTTCAGGCGAGCCGCCTGCCGATGGACCTCCGGGTCGCGAGGGGCGTGCGCGAGTGCACGCTCGAAGTGCGTCGCGGCGACGTCGGCCCTGCCGCGAGCGAGCCAGGCCTGCCCGAGCAGCAGCCAGCCGGCGACCGGGGAGGAGTCAGGCGCCCGGGACATGCGGGTCGTCGCGGAGCAGGTCGGCGAGCCGCGCTGCCGTTCTCGCCGTCGGGCGTCCGACGGAGGCGGCGCGCAGGTTCGCGAGTGCCGCCCGGGTATCGCCGCGTTCGAGGTACTGGGCGGCGATCTCGAGCGCGTAGTCGGCGATCCGGTCGCGCGCCTTCTCGGGAAGCCGCTTCGAGGCCGCCTCGGGAAGGTGGTGTTCGATCACGTCGATCGCCCGGAAGGCGTGCTCCACCTGCTCCCCCGTCCGCATGAGCCGCGTCGACTCGGCCGAGGCGTCGCGCCCCACGTTCACGAGCGTCTCGGGGAGATGGAAGACGTCGTAGCGGGCGGCGATCCGGACCCAGAGCTCCCAGTCGAAGGCCGACATCGCGTCGGCGCAGAAGCCGCCGACCGCCTCGACGCAATCGCGCCGGACCGTCAAGGCCGAGAACTGCACCCGGCATTCGAGCGCGATGCGATCGAGCCAGCCGGCCAGCATCCCCGGCGTCTCCCGCTCCACCCACGAGTGCCAGATCGTCGGCTCGCCGGTGCTCCCGGAGACGATCCGGTGCTGGCAGAACGCGGCCCCGGCCGTCGGATGGGCCTCGATGCCCTCTCGCAGCGAGCGGTAGAAGCCGGGCTCGAGC
>JAGWVP010000542.1 GCA_018970825.1 bacterium
CGTGTTGTAGAGCAACTGCCGTGCCCACGGGCGTGGCGACGCGCCCCGCGCGAGCGCGAGCGGGAAGCCGCCGCACATCCCGACGCAGTGGAGCGATCCGGCGAGCCCGCCGAGGAACGCGACCACGAGCGGCATGGGAGCGGACTAGCAGACGCCCGGGCCCGGTCGCCCGCCCCGCCCCCCGGGTCGGCCGGAAGGCGCGCGCGACGGACTGTCGGCCGTGCGCGGCGCATGCTACCCGATGGGAACTCCCGGCCGCCAGGGCCGGTCCTGCCGTCCGCATGTCGATCCCCCGGTCGCACGAACGGCCCGGCGGCCTCTACCGCCGGGTGCCCGCGCTCGAATCGCTGCGCTCCTACGGCGTGGAGGACGCGCGTGCCGACCTGCTCGCCGGCCTCTCGGTCGCGGCGGTCGCGGTGCCGCAGGCGATGGCCTACGCGATGATCGCGGGGCTCCCTGCCGAGTACGGCCTCTACACCGCGATCGTCATGACCGCGGTCGGCGCCGTCCTCGACTCCTCCCGGCAGCTGATCAACGGACCGACGAACGCGATCTCGATCGCGCTCCTCTCGGCGATCGGCGGGTTCGCCTCCCAGGACGAGCGCGTGCAGGCGGCGGTCCTGCTGGCGCTGCTCATCGGCGCGATCCAGGTCGGGATCAGTCTTCTTCGCCTCGGCGACCTCACGCGCTACATCTCGCACTCGGTCATCGTCGGGTTCACCGCGGGTGCGAGCGTCCTGCTCGTGCTCGACCAACTGAAGAACCTGCTCGGCCTGCAGGCGATGGGCGGGGCGCACGACCACTTCCTCGCGCGCGTCTGGCTCACGCTGACGCAGGGCGGCCCCGTCCACCTGCCGACGCTGCTCGTCGGCCTCTCGACGATCGCCTTCGTCCTGCTCCTGCGGGCGGCCAAGCGGGCGAGCGGGTGGGAACTCCTCCCCGACTTCCTCCTCGCCGTCGCCGGGGCGGGCTTCGCGTCGTGGTGGCTCGGGCTCGACGCGATGGGCGTGAAGGTCGTGGGCGACATTCCGGCGAAGCTCCCTTCGTTCCGCGTCCCGACGATCGACCCCGACCGGGTGCGCGACTTCGCGAGCGGTGCGCTCGCGATCGCGCTGCTCGGGCTCCTCGAAGCGATCTCGATGGCCAAGGCGATCGCCTCGGTCACCCGCCAGAAGCTCGACCTGAACCAGCAGTGCCTGAGCGAGGGCGTCGCGAACGTCGTCGGCAGCTTCTTCCAGTGCATGCCCGGCTCAGGCTCGCTCACCCGCTCGGCGATCAACCAGCAGGCGGGCGGGCGGACCCAGTGGTCGGGCGTCGTCTCGGCGCTGGCCGTCGCGCTCATCATGGTCGCCTTCGCCCCGTGGGCCCGCTTCATTCCGCGCTCGGCGCTCGCCGGGCTCCTCATGCTGACGGCGGCCCGCATGGTCCGGCTCGACGAGCTCGCGTTCCACACCCGAACGTCGCGCTTCGACGCGGCGATCGTCGCCGCCACCGCGATCTCGGCGTTCGCGATCTCGATCGAGTTCTGCGTCCTGATCGGCGTCTTCATGTCGTTCATGCTCGCGGTGCCGCGCACCGGGCAGATGCACCTGACCGAGTTCGTCGTCGCCGACGACCGGGCCCTCCACGAGCGTTTGCGCGACGACCCCGTGTGCGGCTGCGTGCTCCTGTTCGGGCTCGAGGGCGAGATGTACTTCGGCTCGGGAGTGAGCCTGGAGAACCATCTCGACGCGATCACCGACCGGATCGAGCCGTGGACGCGCATCGTCCTGCTGCGGCTCAAGCGCGCGCGCAATCCCGACGCCGTGGGAATCGCGCTGCTCGACCACTTCGTCGACCGCATGCAGGCACGCGGGGTCGAGGTCCTCCCCTGCGGCGTCCGCGACGGCATGTACACCGCCATGGAGACCTCGGGGCTCGCCGACAAGATCGGGCGGGAGAACCTCTTCCGCGAGCAGTCGGTGCGCCAGACGAGCACGCTCATGGCGCTGCGACACGCCCGCGAGCGAATGGGGGACTCCTGCCCGCGCTGCGGCGGACGCGGCGGCCTGCCCGTCGGCGACGTGCTGCACTACGTGATCTGATCCCGCCGCCCGGCCGAGCCGCCCCTCGATCAGTCCTCGGAAGTCCCGCGCGTCCCGCGCGAGCGCTTCACGTCCGAGCGCGCCCGCTTGTCGGAGAGCCGGCGCTCGCGAGCCGCACGACCCGGCTTCGTCGGCCGGCGCGGACGCGGCGGCACCGCGACCGCGGCGAGCATCGCGCGGAGTTTCTCGACGCAGTCGGCGGCGTTTCGCCCCTGGTCGCGGTAGCGGTCGCTCGACAGCACGATCTCGCCCGCCAGCGTGACGCGGGTCGCGAATCGTTCGAGGAACCGCTCGCGGACGTCCGACGCGATCGCCGACGACGACGCGACCGCCCAGCGGAGCACGGCCTTCGTGTTCACCTTGTTGACGTTCTGTCCGCCTGCGCCCGAACTCCGCACGAAGCGGATCTCGAGTTCGCGCAGCGGCACGGCCGGCGTCCCCGCGGACACGCTCACGGCAGCGGCTTCTCCCAGAAGAAGGTCTGCTCGGGGCGGCCGCCGAGCGCCTCGCCCGGGGCACCGGCCCC
>JAGWVP010000543.1 GCA_018970825.1 bacterium
GCTCGAGCACCGTGCGCGTCCCCGGCGGGTCGGTCGCGATCACGACCGCGTCGGCCGCAATCCTGCGAGGCGTCGCGTCGGTCGAACCGGCGTCGCGCAGTTCGACGACGAACCGCCCGGCCTCGTCGCGGCCGAGCGAGAGCGCCTCGACGCCGAGTTCGATCGTGCCGCCGAGAGCTTCGAGGCGCCGTCGGATCGGCGTCCAGATCGCCTGCTCGAAGTCGGTGCGACAGTAGCGGAACACGAGCCCCTCGGGGTTCGCGAAGAAGAAGAAGTGGAAGTTCTTCGCGATCTCGGCCGCCGAGACCTGCGCCGACTCCGAGAAGAAGGAGTGACCGAAGACCTTGAACACGGCGTCGTAGCCGGTGCCGCCGAGGCCCATGCGCTCGGAGAGCTCGGCGAACGAGATCCCGTCCCAGTCGGCGAAGGTCCGCTCGGGGTCGTAGCGCAGGAAGGCGTCGCGCATGACCGAGAAGCCCTTCATGCGACGCGCCTCGCGCATGTTCATGAACGGCGAGCGCCGCGCCATCGAGAGGACGTTGAAGGGCGCGACGCGCGGGTAGTCGCGCAGCCCCTCCTCGCGCCCGTCGCTCGCGACGATCGCGTAGTCGTCGACGACCGGGAGGTCGGCCGGGTCGACGCCGCAGTCGAGGAAGAGCCGGAAGAGGTTGTAGTACTGCAGGAAGAAGCCGTGGAAGCCGTGCTCGACGACCGCGCGCTCGCCGCCGGGCAGGTCGATCTCCCAGGCGCCGAGCTTGCCGCCGAGGTACCGGCAGCGCTCGAGGACGCGCACCCGGAAGCCGCGCTCGGCGAGGCGAATCGCGGCCGAGGCGCCGGCGAGGCCGCCGCCGAGCACGACTGCATCGAGCGGAGTCTCGAGGCGGTCGCGGCCCGTGCCCAGCCCCTCGGTCACCTGGACGGGGCGGATTCCGATCGCGCGCCCGATGCGCGTCGCGACGCGGTCGCCGCGGCCGCGGAAGGGCCGGGCGAGGACGTGGTCGAGTTCGGGAGTCACGCCTACGGAGGTTAGCGGAGGAGCGCCGCGGGGAAAGCGCGGGTCGGGGCGACGGTCGAGCACCGTCGGGACCCGATCGGGAAGGTCTCGGAACCACCCGTCCTGGAACGGCGCGGGCGCGGGCGCCGCCCCGATCCCCTCAGAACCGCAGTTCGGACGAGACCATGAACGAGAAGCCGGAGTTCGAGCCGAGGTCGACGTAGGAGGTCCGTCGCCAGGTGCCCTCGATCGCGAGCGTCGTCATCGGCCCCGGATCCCAGAAGAGGTTCAGGAAAGCCGTGCGGTTGTTGCGGAAGCCCGTCGGGTTGGTCGGCTTCGCGAAGTCGCCGCCGAAGCCGCCGTGACTGTGGAAGCGGGGGGACCACCACCAGGCGACCTCGCCCCAGCCGCCCCAGCTCTCGATCGGATCCCGTGTCGCGTAATCGACGGTCTGGAAGATCGTGCCGAGGTACTCGCCGAGGGACCTCCCGACGTAGACCTCGCCCTGCAGCCCGAGCCTGCGGCCGAGTCGCTTCACCGCCTCGGCCGAGACGCCCCAGAGGCGCGTGTCGTAGGCCGAGAACTCGTTCACGAGGGAGAACGTCCGGAACTCCCCGGTCACGCCCGAGGCGGCGACCTGCCACGAGGGCCACGGGATCAGCGTGAGCTCGTCGCGCTCGCCCTCGCGCGTCCAGGCGAAGCGCGCCTCGGCATTGGGCACGCCCGTGTTCTCGGTCGACGCCGCGTCGAGATCGACCAGGCTCGGCGGCTTGATGTTGCTCGCGATGGCGTCGGACAGCGACCCCTGCAGCGTGAACAGGTCCTCGCCTCGCCGGAAGAAGCGCTCGGCCCGCAGCTGCGTCTTGAACGAGTTGCCGGTGTTGCCCGAGCCGGCCATCGCCGACATGCGGTCGACCATCGACGGCATGAGCGGGCTGAACACGTCCTGCTGGAGCCCGAAGGCGAAGCGCCAGCTCTCGCTGGTCGCGTCCACGTAGGCGAAGCCGGGGTAGAAGCCGTACTTTCCGGAGAGCAGGTCGCCGTTGAACAGGTAGGCGTAGATCGAGCCGCCGAGCTGGAAGCCGCCGATCGAGAGGCCGCGGATGTCGAACAGGATCGACGACAGCCGGGCGTCGAACTTCGTCGTCCCCTCCGAGACGCCGCGGATCTTCGGCAGCACGAAGAACGGTGTCGCGTCGGGCTGCATGCGCGCGGTCGTCGTGTTGACGGTCGTGCGCAGCGACCCCCCGATGCGCACGCGGACGCCGGCGAAACGGGCGGTGATCGGGGGAATCACGGGCGCCTCGCGCGCGAGCTCGCGCGACTGCTCGGAGTGGAGACGATGCTCGTCGGGCAGCACCGGCTCGAGGGCGGGGGCTACCGCATCCGGAGCGGAGGCGAGCGTCGTCGCACCGGAGACGGGCCCGGCGGGTGCGGCCGACGGATGCGCGCCGCTGGACGTGCCCACCGCCGCCGACCCGGTCACCGTCGTCCCGACGGTCGCACCGGCCTCGGCGGGGGAAGTTCCGACCGGGGCCGGCGCCGAGACCGCCGCGCGCTCCGTGGGCGGCGTCGGTCCCGGTGGCGGTGCCGACGGTGCGGGCGCGGCCGCCGT
>JAGWVP010000544.1 GCA_018970825.1 bacterium
ACGACATCGGCCGCAACGCGGGCCTGGCTCCGCCCGTCGGCGGACGTGTTCGCCGAGGGCTACCGGCGCGAGCTGGCCGCGATCGGGCGCGGGATCGACGACGCTCCGGGGGCGGTCCTCGCGGTCCGCTACGAGGCCCTCACGCGCGAGCCGGAGAAGGAACTCCGCCGCGTCCTCGACTTCCTCGGCGAGCCCTTCGACGAGTCCTGCCTGCACGCGGACACGCCGAGCCTCGCGGCGTGGGAGCAGGACCCGCTCCTCTCGCGGCCGGTCGGAGCGAACGACGCGGACTGGCGCACGAACGTCGATCCCCCGACCGCTCGCACGATCGACGATCGGCTCGCCGACGTCCTGGCCCGCTGGGGACACTCGCCACTCGTGGACGGTGCGGGAGGCGCCCCGTGACCTCCGTCGTGCTGGTCGCGAGCCGCACCCCGAGCGCCGTCGGGCCGGGAGGGCGCCACCGCGCCTACCAGCTGCACCACGAGCTCGCGGCCGCGTTCGGGGAGGAGAACTGCCACCTGCTCGACCTCGCCGCGTGGCGCGAGAGCCGGCCCGGGCAGCGGCCGCGTTCGCGCCCCGCGCACCCGCTCGCGCTCGCCTACCCGACGGGCTTCTCGACCGCGGGCTTCGCCCCGCGCGCCTTCGTCGCGGAATACGAGTCGCTCGTCGCACGCCTGCCCCGCCCCGCCGTCACCGTGGTCGACGACGCGAGGCTCCGACCGGTCCTCGACGCTGCTCGTCGAAGCGGCTCGCCGACGGTCGCCTGCCTGCACAACCTCGAGTCGCTCGATCTCGCGACCATGGGGACCGGCGGGTGGGCGCGGCCCGGCTCCCATCTCCTCGACCTCGCCATCGAGCTCGACGCGCTCCGCGGGTGCGACGCCCGGCTCTTCATCTCGAAGGTCGAGGCGGGGCTGGTCGGCGGCTTCGGCCTCGACGCGGACGTGCATCCCTACCTGCCGGTCGGGGAGATCCGCGACGGCCTGCTGGGGATCCGCCGCGCGCGAGAGAGCGGCGGCCGCGACCCCGGTCTCGTGGTCGCGATCGGCAGCGCGATGCACGCCACCACCCGGCGCGCCCTCGAGCGCCTGCTCGAGGAGGTGCGCGCGCACGGGCTCCCGGCCGGCACCCGTCTGGTCGTTGCAGGCGCGTGCACGGAGGATCTCGCCGGCCCGCGACCGGCGGGCGTCGAGACGCTCGGATGGGTCGAGCAGCCGGCGCTCGATCGACTGCTCGCCGCCGCGCGGTGCGCGGTCGTGCCCCAGTTCTCGGGCTTCGGCGCGGTCACCCGGATCGTCGAACTCGCCTGCGCCGGCGTGCCGGTGGTGACGGGGGTCCACCCGACCTTCGCGATCGACCTGCCGCCCGGCGTGCGCGTCGCAGGGCACGGGGGCGGCGGGCTGCTCGACGCGGTCGCCGGGATCGGCGAAGCCGACGCGGCGACGCTCGCCGCGTTCGAGACGTGGGAGTCGTCCCAGCCTCGCACGCTCGCGGACACCGTGGCACTCTGCGCCGCAGTGGGTGGCCGTCCGGCCGGCCGGGAATCCCGACGATGACACCCGCGACGGACCGCCCCCTCGTCTCCGTGCTGCTGATCGACGGCGGCTTCCGGGAGAGTTTCCACGGCCCCGAGTCCTTCGAGCGGCAGGGCTTCCCGCGAGAGCTCTTCGAGCTCGTGTGGGTCGAGCACGGGGCGCGGATCGACCCGCGACTCGAGGCGATCGTCGCGCGCAACCCGAACTTCCACGCGATCGCGCTCGACCGGCGAGCGCCCTACCACGCGGGCTACTGCCGCAACGAGGGCCTGCGCCGCTGCCGCGGCGAGCTGATCGTCTACGCCGACGGCGACGTCGCCGTGGAGGAGGACTTCCTGCAGTCGGTCTGGGACGAACACCGTCGAGCCGACGACCTCGCGATGTTCCTCTACCGCTGGGACGAGCCGCGCCACCTGCATCGCGCCGGCTTCGACCTGCAGCACCTTCGCGAGGTCGGCCGCATCGACAACCCGACGAACTACGGCGCCTGCCTCAGCGTGCGACGGAAGTGGCTCGTCGAGATCAACGGCTGGGAACAGCATCCGGTCTTCGGCTCCGAGATCAACGCGCACGGCACCGACGTCCATGCCCGACTGAGGAACCTGGGGCTCTCGGTGAAGTGGCACCCCGGGATTCGGCTCTACCACCCCTGGCACCCGCAGAGCCGGACCTCCGACGACCCCTACCGCCTCCAGGCGGCCTTCACCGCGTGGCGACTGCGACATCGCTCGACGACGGCCTTCGACGGGCTCGACCCGGCGAGGAACACGCCGGTCCCGCCGGATCTCGCGGCCGAGATCGAGTCGCTGCGTCGCACGATCGGGATCGAGCATTCGACCCGCTTCCGGCGGGCCGCGTGGTGGGCGCACCTCGCGCGCCGCGGACGCGACCACGCCCGGGTCGCGATCGCCCGCGCGCTCGCCTCCCTGCGATCCTGAGCGACCGGGCCCGGGCTCTTCCTCTCAGCCGGCCCGGCGACCGAGGAGTCGCCGGATCCGGGCGCGGAGCCCACCGGCCGCGGGACCGAGCCCGAGCGGCCCCCGGGCGAGCCGCCCGTGCTCGAGCAGCC
>JAGWVP010000013.1 GCA_018970825.1 bacterium
TGCCGGTCTCGAGCGCCGCGGCCGCCGTGACGATCTTGAAGGTCGAGCCCGGCGGGTAGAGACCCTGGATCGAGCGGTTGTTGAGCGGCTTCTTCGGGTCGTCGAGCAGGCGCTTCCAGGCGGTCGGGCCGATGCCGTGGGCGAACTCGTTCGGGTCGAATGCGGGTCGGCTCGCGAGGGCCAGGATCGCGCCGTCGTTCGGGTCGAGCACGGCGATCGCGCCCTCGCGCCCCTCGAGCATCTGCTCGGCGAACGCCTGGAGCCGCAGGTCGAGCGTCAGCACCATGTTGCGACCGGGCGTCTCGGGCACCTCGGACAGGAGGCGAAGCCTCCGCCCGAGCGCGTCGACCTCGACTTGCCGCCCGCCGGGGGATCCGCGCAGGGTCTTCTCCCACGCCTTCTCTGCGCCGAACTTCCCGATCATGTCGCCCATGCGGTACTCGGGCTTGGACCCGAGCTCGCCCGGTGCGATCTCGCCGACGTAGCCGAGCAGGTGCGAGGCGATCTCGTGGCGCGGGTAGGTCCGCAGCGGTCCGAGTTCGAGGCCGATGCCCGGCCACTCGAGGCGGTGCGTCTCGAGTGGGACGACGACCTTCTCGAAGTCGACGTCGCGGTAGATGACGGTCGCCTCGTAGGGCGGGCGCTGGCGCGCCGAGGCGAGAACCTGCTCCCGGGTCGGCGGCTCGGCCCCGAGGAACTCGCTCACCTGCCGAATCGTCTCGTCGAGGTTCTTCGCGTCCTCCGGGACGACCACGACGTCGAACGAGGAGCGGTTGTCGACCAGCGCCTCGCCGTTGCGGTCGAGGATGACGCCGCGGGTCGGCGCGATCCGGCTCACCCGCATCCGGTTGCTCTCGGAGAGCGTGAGCCAGTTCTCTCCCTGCCCGACCTGGAGGACGAAGAGCCGTGCGACGATGCCGAGGAAGGCGAGGGTCACGACGCCCGCGGCGATCGCGGCGCGCCGCCGGAGGTCGTCCGGCGCCTCCCTGTCATTCAGCTGCAGCTGCACGCGGTCTCCTCTTCCCCGCCCCGAGAGCCGAGAGCTGCGCGTCGATCAGGCCGAAGACGAACGGCGCGCAGACCATCGCGAGCAGCGCCTCCAGGCCCAGCACCCTTCCCACCCGCAGCCACGGAACCTCGTGCCGGTAGAGCCCGGCGAAGTAGAGAACCGCGACGGCGACCTTCACGACCTCGCCGAGCGCGACCGCCGCGACGTTCGAGGCCGGGTTCTCCATCCAGAGACGTCTCGACAGGAGGTAGATTACCCCGAAGACCAGCGTCATGGTCAAGCAGTTGAGACCGGGTGCGGGGCCCGTCGTGACGTCGATCAGGTAGCCGAGGAGGAACGCGCCGATCGCGCCGCCGACCGAGTGCTCGTGGAGTCCGAGGTAGACCGCGAGCACGAGCGCGAGGTCCGGCGCGACCGGCAGGAAGGGCACGTCGCGCGCGAGGCTCGACTCGAGCGCGACGGCGATCGCGCCGGCGAGCGCGAGCACGGAGGCGCGTCGCACGCTCAGTGCTCCCCTGCGGAGGGGGCGGCGTCGGCCGCGCCGACGGACGGCGCGACGGCCGCGGGTCCGGGAGCCTCGTCGGCCGCGCCGCGTGCGGGCCCCGGGGGCTTCGCGGCCCGCGCCCGGGGCGCCTCCGGCGGCAGGTCGGTCGGTGCGGTCGCGACCACCAGGACCTCCTCGACCTTCGAGAAGTCGACCGCCGGCTTCACCTCGGCGCTCCGGAACAGTCCGCGCTCGCCGGGGACGATCGCGGTGATCGTCCCGAGCGGGACGCCCTTCGGGAAGGTGCCGTCGAGCCCGGAGGTGACGAGCTCGTCGCCGACGTGGATCTCGTCGCCGCGCTTGACGTACTTGAGACGACACCCCTCGTCCGGGCTGCCCTCGACGATTCCGCGCGCGCGCGTCCGCACGTCGATCGCGTCGATGCCGCTCGACGGATCCCCGAGCAGCAGGACCCGGGCGGCACTCGGGCTCGCCTGGAACACCTGTCCGACGACCCCGTCGGCCGAGATCACCGCCTGGCCCGGCGCGATGCCGTCGCGGGTCCCCTTGCCGAGCGTCGCGGAGTGGAAGAGCCCCTTCGTCTCCGCGCTCGTCACCCGGGCGGCCACTCCTTGCCCCGGCATCCGGTCGCGCAGGTCGAGCAGCGCCTGCAGGCGCGCGTTCTCGCGCTCGAGGTCGGTCGTGCTCTCCCGGCGCTGGTCGACTTCCCGCAGTCGCTTGCGCAGCCAGGCCGCCTCCTCCCGGGCACCGACCAGGTCGACGTAGTTCGACCACACCCGGGAGACCGCGTTCCGCATGGCGCCGAGCCCGCGGTCGAGCGGCGCCAGCGTCTCGAGGAGCGTCGAGCCGAGCGGGTCGACGCGGCGCGGTCCGCGCGCGTTGGCGAGCAGGAGCGAGCCGGAGACGAGCAGGAGGACGCCGGTGACGATCAGGACGGAGTTGCGGCGCAGGAACGAGATCACGGCGACCGGGTCAGGTCCGGGGGGACCCGTCGGTGGCGGCCCCGGGGGCCGCTGCGTTCGCCGTCCTCATCCGCCCCTCCCGGTCCGGCGCGCCCGTTACTGGATCGTGACGTCCTTCAGGAGGTTCAGCTCGTCGAGGATCTTGCCCGCGCCGACCGCGACCGCGGACAGCGGGTCTTCCGCGATCATGATCGGGAGCCCGGTCTCCTCGCGCAGCAGCACGTCGAGGTTGCGGAGCAGGGCCCCGCCGCCGGCGAGCGTGATCCCCTTCTCGACGATGTCCGAGGCCAGTTCCGGCGGGCAGCGTTCGAGGCCGATGCGCACCGCCTCGACGATCTGGTTGATCGGCTCGATGAGCGAGTCGCGGATCTCCTCGTCCGAGATCGGCACCGTCTTCGGCACGCCCGCGACGAGGTCGCGCCCGCGGATCTCCATCACCTGGATCTCGCTCGACGGGTAGGCGGAGCCGATCGTGAGCTTGATGAGCTCGGCCGTCCGCTCGCCGACGAGCAGGTTGTACTTGCGCTTGATGTACTGGATGATCGCCTCGTCCATCTTGTCGCCGCCGACGCGGACCGACTTCGAGAAGACGATGCCCGAGAGCGAGATGACCGCGACCTCGGTCGTGCCGCCGCCGATGTCGACGATCATGTTGCCGGTCGGTTCGGTGATCGGCAGCCCGGCCCCGATCGCCGCCGCCATCGGCTCCTCGACGAGGTAGACCTCGCGGGCGCCGGCCGACTCGGCCGACTCGCGGACCGCGCGCTTCTCGACCTCCGTGCAGCCGAAGGGCACGCAGATGATGATGCGGGGCCGGATGAGCGCCTTGCGCTTGTGGATCTTCTGGATGAAGTACCGCAGCATCGCCTCGGTGATCTCGAAGTCGGCGATGACGCCGTCCTTGAGCGGCCGGATGGCGACGATGTTCCCCGGCGTGCGGCCGAGCATCCGCTTCGCCTCGGCTCCCACGGCGAGCACGCGGCGCCCGCTCGTGCGCTCCTTCTGCACCGCGACCACCGAGGGCTCGTTGCAGACGATGCCCTCGCCCTTCTGGTAGATGAGCGTGTTGGCGGTGCCGAGGTCGATCGCGAGATCGTTCGAAAACCACCCCAGCAGCGAATCGAAGATCATGGGTTGACCGCCCCCGCTCCGGCAAGGCCGCCACACGCGCAGCGGGTTCGGCGAAGCATCCGAGCGGTACCAGAAGGGCTTCGGGGCATCAACGGCCGAGGCCGTCCGAACCGGTCGTCGCGACGCGGGGCACGCTCCCGGACGACGGTCGGAGCGCCGTCCGCGCGAGCGGTCCGGCCGGATCTCGACCTCGGAAACCCCCGCTTCGTCGCGCACCTGCGGGGCCCTCCCGGCCGATCGCAGGTCGGGCGTTGCCCGCGTCGACGGTCCCGATTAACGTCCGCCCCCATGTTGCACGTTCTGCGAGCGCACAAGAACTCGAAGGTCGTCTGGGCGGCCCTCACGATGATCATCGGCGTGTTCACCTTCTGGGGCATCGGCGTCGGCATCGACGCGGGCCAGCAGGTGAACGACGTGGCGTCGGTGAACGGTCGCCCGGTGAGCCAGATCCAGCTCCTGCGCGCCGAGAACAATCTCGTCCAGACCTACCGCAACGCCCTGAAGGGCCAGTTCACGCCGGAGCTCCGCAAGGGCCTGAACCTCCGCCAGCGGGCGCTCGACAGCCTGATCGACCGCGAGGTGCTCGCGGAGCGCGCCGAGCAGCTCGGGCTCACGATCGGCGACCAGGAGCTCCGCGACTCGATCGCGACGAACCCCGCCTTCCTCGTCGGGGGCCGTTTCGACAAGGAGGCCTACCTCCGCGCCCTGCGGTACTCGAGCCTCACCCCGGCCGACTTCGAGGAGACGATGCGCAAGGAGCTCGCGATCGAGCGGCTCCAGAACGTGGTCTGGGACGGCGTGTCCGTCGACGACCAGGCCGTGCGCGACGAGATCGTCTCGAAGGACGAGAAGCGCGTCGTGAGCTACGTGAAGGTGAAGGCGTCCGACTACACCATGAAGGTGCCGGTGACCGACGACCTGCTCCGCGCGTTCTACGACGCGAACGTCGCCCGCTTCACCGAACCCGAGCGCGTCCGGGTCGAGATGATCGCGTACGCGCCGGACAAGGTCCCGGGCATCGCGGCCCCGACCGACGAGGAGATCTCGTCCTGGTACGACGCCCACGTCGCCGACCGCTTCACGCGGCAGGCCGAGGTGCGTGCCCGTCACGTCCTCGTGAAGGTCGACGAGGACGCCGACGCCGCGACCCGCGAGGCCGCCCGCAAGAAGATCGAGGGCCTGCGCAAGCAGGTCCAGGACGGCGCGTCCTTCGAGAAGGTCGCCCGCGAGCACTCGGAGGACCTCGGAACCGCGGCCCAGGGGGGCGAACTCGGCTTCTTCTCTCGCGGCCGCATGGTGAAGCCCTTCGAGGATGCGGTCTTCTCGCTGAAGCCCGGCGAGATGAGCGGGATCGTCGAGACCCCGTTCGGCTACCACCTGGTCCAGGTCGAGGAGGTTCGCGACGAGAAGAAGCGGACGCTCGTCGAGGTGCGCGACGAGGTCGTGTCCGAGATCCGCAAGGAGCGGGGCAAGGACGCGGCGGCCGCGCTCGCGAAGGAGGACCGGGCGGCGTGGGCGGGCGGCAAGTCGGCCGAGGAACTCGCCGGTGCGCGCGGCCTGCAGGTCGATCGGCCCGAGCCGATCGCGCGCGGCGGTGCTCTCCCGGGCGTCGGCACCGCGCTCGCCCTGAACAACGCCCTCTGGGAACTTTCGCCGGGTGGCCTGACGGAGCCGATCGACGCGAACGGCACCTGGGTGGTCGCGAAGATGGTCGAGAAGCTCGCGCCCGCGCCGAGACCCTTCGACTCGGTGAAGGAGCAGGTCGAGACCGCCTACCGCCTGCAGGAAGGGCAGAAGCTCGCGAGCGAGGCCGCCCGCAAGCTGCTCGACGCGGCGAAGGCCGACGGATCCCTGTTCAAGGCGGCCGCGGCGCAGCGGGGCGAGGTCGAGCGGAGCGAGGCCTTCCAGCGCGGCGGACCGTTCGTCCCGGGGCTCGGGGCCTCGAACGACCTGAAGGAGAAGGCCTTCGCCCTCACGGATGCGAAGAAGCTCGCGGACGCGGTGGTCGAGGTCTCCGGGGACTCCGTCGTCATGGAGCTCGCCGAGGTCCAGACGCCCTCGGACGACGACGTGAAGAAGCAGGTCGCGCAGACGAAGAAGACCATGCTCGAGCAGCGCCGGGGCGGCGTCTTCACCCGCTACCTCCAGGAACTCAAGAAGAAGGCGAAGATCGACGTCGACCGCCAGAAGGTCGACGCGCTTCCGACCATCTGACGCTCGCCGTCCCGCGCGGGGTGCGGGCGGGGTGACCGGCGTCGGCCCGCGAAACGCCATGGACGACGCCTTCGAGATCCGCGGCGGCCGCCGGGGCGGCGTGCTGCTCGTGCACGGCTTCACGGGCTCGCCCCACGAGATGGCGCCGCTCGCGGCGCCGCTCGCGGGAGCGGGCTGGGACGTCGTGGGCGTCCGCCTGCCGGGACACGGCGCGGCGCACGCGGGCGAGTCGAACGACCGCACGGCATGGGCTTCGACCGTGCACGGGGCGTTCGCGGAGCTGCTCGGCGTGCATGGCCCGGGGCGCGTGGTCGTCGCGGGGCTCTCGATGGGATCGCTGCTCGCGCTCGAACTCGCGCTGCGCGAGCGGGACCGCGTCGCGGCGGTCGCCGCGCTCTCGCCGGCGATCGCGCTCCCGGCCCGTCGCACCGCGATGCTGCGCGGCGTGGGCTGGATGGCGCCCGGCGGGTTCCGGTCGATCGCGATCCGCAAGCCGCCGAGCGACGTCCGCGACACCGCGGCGGTCGCCGCACGACCGGCCGCTGCGCCGGTGACCGTGGGAGCGGCGCTCTCGTTCGACCTGCTGCGGCGCGACGTGCGGAAGCTCGTGCGTCGCGAGGGGGCGTCGTTCCCGCGCCCCCTGCTCGTCGTGCACGCGCGACGCGACCGGACGTGCCCGATGCGCGGCGCACGCTGGCTCGCCCGAAGGATGCCCGGGGCCTCGCCCGAGCTCCACGTGCTCGAGCGCAGCGGGCACGTGATCCCGATCGACCTCGAGCGCGACCGCGCCGTCGCGATCCTGCTCGACTTCCTCGAACGCCGCGGCCCGCGGGCCTGACGGACGGGCGTTCAGGCGTCGAGCGGCTCGGGACGCGGACGCCGTGCGCGGAACAGCAGCGACCAGAGCTCCCCGACCGAGGCGACGCCCTCCACGCTGAGCCCGTCGGGCGCCTTCGCGCCGCGGGCGGTCGCGGCCGGGACGATCGCGCGCGCGAAGCCGAGTTTCGCCGCCTCTCGGAGCCGCGTCTCGGCGTGCCGGACCGCGCGCACCTCGCCGGCGAGCCCGACCTCGCCGAAGAGCACCAGGTCGGCCGGCAGCGGCTGGTCGCTCGCCGAGGACCCGATCGCCGCGATGATGGCGAGGTCGGCCGCGGGCTCGGCCACCCGGAACCCGCCCGCGATGCTGACGAAGAGGTCGTGTTCCCAGAGTTTCAGCCCCGCCCGCTTGTCGACGATCGCCGTGAGCACGGCGACCCGGTTCGCATCGAGGCCGAGCGTGGTTCGACGCGGCATCGCGAGCGCCGACTTCGCGGCGAGCGCCTGCACCTCGACGAGCAGCGGGCGCGTGCCCTCGACCGTCGGCAGGACGACCGAGCCGGGCGCGCCCTTCGGCCGCTCGGCGAGCAGGACCGCCGAGGGGTTGCCGACGTCGCGCAGGCCGCTCTCGCCCATCTCGAGGACGCCGACCTCGTTGGTCGGGCCGAAGCGGTTCTTCACCGCGCGCAGCAGCCGGAGCCCGCCGTCGGAGTCGCCCTCGAAGTGCAGCACGGTGTCGACGACGTGCTCGAGCACGCGCGGCCCGGCGATCGTGCCCTCCTTGGTGACGTGCCCGATCAGGATCGTCGGGCGGCCGGACGCCTTCGCCATGGTGACGAGGGCGGCCGCGCACTCGCGCACCTGGCCGACGCTGCCGGGCGCCGAGGCGAGCTCGCGGGAGTGCATCGTCTGGATCGAGTCGACCAGCACGACCGCGGGGTTCGTCTCCTCGACCTGCTCCAGCACCTCCTCGACGCAGGTCTCGGGCAGGATGAGGATCGAGTCGCCGCTGCCGAGGCGATCGGCGCGCATCTTCACCTGCTCCGGAGACTCCTCGCCGCTCACGTAGAGGGCCTTCATGCCCCGGCGGCCGAGTTCGCCGAGCACCTGGAGCGAGATCGTCGACTTGCCGATGCCCGGGTCGCCGCCGAGCAGGATCGCGGAGCCCGCGACGATCCCGCCGCCGAGCACCCGGTCGAGCTCGACGAGCCCGGTGGACACGCGGCTCGCGGTCTGCGGCTCGACGCTTCCGAGAGGCACCGGCTTCGCGTCGCGCGCGGCCCCGATCGCGATCGAGGTGCGCTGCGGGCCGGCGGTCGGCCGCGGTGCGACGGCCTCCTCGACCACGCTGTCCCAGTGCCCGCAGTCGTTGCAGCGCCCGACCCACTTCGCGAATTGCGCGCCGCATTGCTGGCAGACGAAACTCGTGCGGGGGCGGGCCACGGCGCCGCTTACCACACGGCCCACGCCCGCAAAGGGCACGCGGGACATCGAGACGGGCGGACGGGCCGAGTGCGGGTCGCAGCGACGCGATCCGGTCGGCGGCATGCCGCGGCGCGTCCTCGCGCTTTCCTTGACCCCGCCGGCCCGCCCCCGGATAACGTCGGGACCGCCGGCCGGAGCCGGAACCCACGTGATCCTCCCGGTCACGGGCCGCGACCGCAGGACGGGCGCGTCCCCTCGCCCGGGGCGCAACGGAGAAGCGACGACATGGCTGCCAACACCCGATCGACCCTCGCGCTCGCCCTCGTCCTGGCCGCGGCCGGCGGCTTCGCGCCCGCCGAGGTGCGCGCCGACGCGGCCGGCCCCGGGCCCGCGCCCGGGACGACGCTCGGCAAGGACAACTGCAAGACCGCCGAGGGGCTGCTCCCGCCCGAGATCCTCGCCCACTACTGCAAGGGCGAGTACGAGAACACGGTCGTCGAGTGGAAGGGCTTCACGTTCCCGCCCGACTTCGCCGCCGCGACCGAGAAGAACGCGGGCCGCTTCGACCTCGACGCCGAGGGCGGCATCGTCGACAAGGCGAGCGGCAAGCAGCCGCCGCGCATCTACGGTTTCCCGTTCCCGAAGATCGACCCGTCGGATCCAAAGGCCGCGGCGAAGGCCGTGTGGAACTACTTCTACATGACGCTGTCCTACGGGAACCTGCACGCGCAGTCGCAGGTGAACTGGGTCGGCGCGAGCGCTCTCGAGCGGCGCTCCGACCAGGACGTCCACTTCTTCTACTACGACGGACAGCCCGAGAAGCGCTCGATCGAGAACCCGCAGAACTTCCTCTCGCAGGGCCTGATCGAGACGGCCGCGCCGGCCGACCTGAACGGCACCTCCGCGCTCGCCTGGCGCTACCGCGACTCGAACAAGCGCGACCAGGCGTGGGCCTACGTGCCGGCGCTGCGGCGCGCGCGCTCGGTGAGCCCGTCGAACCGCTCCGACGGCTTCCTCGGCTCGGACATGAGCCAGGACGACGGCCCGTTCTTCGACGGCAAGCCCGAGGACTTCAACTGGACCTTCAAGGGCGAGGTGGACGGCCTGCGCTTCGTCGACGCCGAGAACCTGAAGGGCAAGTTCAACGCGAAGTGGCAGGACACCGGCGGCTGGCGCTTCTTCTGGCCCGAGGGCAAGGAGCTCGGCTACGACGACCCGGCGTGGAAGGGCGTCGCGTGGGCGCCGATCGGCTCGGCGGTCGCGAAGCGCAAGTTCTACGTCGTCGAGGGCGTGCCGAAGGACCGCTACTACCTGTTCGGCAAGCTCGAGCTGTGGCTCGACAAGGAGTCCTTCCAGGGCGCCTGGAACCGCAAGTTCGACTGGAAGGGCGAGCTGCTGAACACGATGCAGGTGATCGCCTACAACCTGAACAAGGCGACGCGGCCCGACGGCTCCGAGGACTACATCCAGGGCTCGAACCTGTCGTTCCAGTGCGCCGAGAACGTGAAGATGAACCGCGCGACGGTCGCCGGCCGCAAGTGGAGCCCGACCTCGGCCCTCGACGTCATGGTCACCTACGACCCCAAGGACTTCACCGTCGAGGCGCTCGCGCGCGCCGGAAAGTAACCGCCGGACGGACCGTCAACCGGCCGGTCGCGGCATGGTTGACGGTCCGCCCCTGCTCCCGTAGCGCCTCTGCGTGCCGCGGGAGGCGATGGACGAGGAGCTCCGGGAGCTCGAGGCCCGCGCGCTGCGGCGGTCGCGACGGGTCGTCCGCGGGGCGCAGGGGCCCGAGGTCGAGATCGACGGCCGGATGCTCGTCTGCCTGGGCTCGAACAACTACCTGGGCCTCGCCGCCGACGAGCGCGTGATCCTGGGCGCGATCTCGGCGCTGGCCGAGGTCGGCGCAGGCGCCGGGGCCTCGCCGCTGCTCGGCGGCCACATGGAGGACCACGAGGCGCTCGAGGGCGAGATCGCGTCGTGGCTCGGCGCGGAGGCGGCCTTGCTCTTCGGCTCGGGCTGGCACGCGAACGTGGGCGTCGTCTCGGCGCTGGTCGGTCCGGGCGACGAGATCTTCAGCGACCGGCTGAACCATGCGAGCCTGATCGACGGCTGCCGCCTCTCGCGCGCGACGACCCGGGTGTTCGCGCACCGCGACGTCGACGAACTCGAAAGGCTGCTCGCCGCGTCGAGGGCCCGTCGCAGGCTCGTCGTGACCGACTCCGTGTTCAGCATGGACGGCACCTGCGCCCCGCTCTCGCGCATCGTGGAGGTCGCCGAGCGCCACGGGGCCTGGGTCCTCGTCGACGAGGCGCATGCGACCGGCACGTTCGGTCCGACCGGCGCGGGCCTCGTCTCGGAGCTCGGGCTCGGCGACCGGGTGGCCGTCCGCATGGGCACGCTCGGCAAGGCGCTCGGCGGCTACGGAGCCTTCGTCGCCGGTGCGCGCGAGACCGTCGAACTGCTGCTGAACCGTGCGCGCGCCTACGTGTTCTCGACCTCGCTGCCGCCGTCGGTGGTCGCGGCGGCCCGGATCGCGATCAGCATCGCGAGCCGCGAGAGCTCGCGCCGCGAGCGGCTCTGGCGCCATGCGCGGCGCCTGCGCGCGGGGCTCGTCGCGGCCGGGCTCGACGTCCCGCCGCTCGAGTCGCCGATCGTTCCGCTCGTCGCCGGGGAATCGACCGACGCGCTCGCGTGGGCGTCGCGGGCCTTCGACGCCGGCGTGTGGGCGCCCGCCGTGCGTCCGCCGACGGTGCCCGAGGGGACGGCCCGGCTGCGCCTCACGCCGATCGCGACGCACACGGACCTGCACGTCGAGCGAGCGATCGACGTGCTCGTGGCCGCGGCCGGCGCGACCGGGGGGAAGGCCGCGTGACCACGACCGAGCTCGACCACCGCTTCCTCTGGCACCCGTTCACCCAGATGCGGGACTGGCTCGCGAGCGAGCCGCTCTCGATCGTCTCGGGCGACGGGAACTGGCTGGTCGACGAGCGGGGGCGCCGTTACCTCGACGGCGTCTCCTCGCTCTGGTGCAACGTCCACGGCCACCGCCACCCGGTGCTCGACGCGGCGGTCTCGGCGCAGATCGGCCGCATCGCCCACACGACGATGCTCGGGCTCACGCACCCGGGTGCGGCCGAGCTCGCGGAGCGGCTCGTCGGTCTCGTGCCCGAGGGACTCTCGCGCGTCTTCTACTCCGACGCCGGCGCCACCGCGGTCGAGATCGCGCTCAAGATGGCCTTCCAGTACTGGCGGTTGCGCGGCCGTCCCGAGCGCGTGCGGATCGCGTCGCTCGCCGACGCCTACCACGGCGACACGATCGGCGCGGTCTCGATCGGCTACAGCGAGCTCTTCCACCGCCACCACGACGACCTGCTCTACCGGCAGGTCGTGCGCATGGTGCCGCCGCACGTGTTCCGCTGGCGCGACCGCATGGAGGAGGCGGAGGCGGTCGAGGCGGCACTCGCCGACGCGAGGCGCGCGATCGGCGCGCACGGGCCCGAGCTCGCGGCGATCTTCGTCGAGCCGCTCGTGCAGGGCGCGGCCGGGATGTGGATGCACCCGCCGGCCTATCTCCGGGGCCTCGAGCGCCTCGCGCGGGAGTGCGGCGCGCTCTTCGTCTGCGACGAGGTCGCGACCGGCTTCGGCCGCACCGGCGAGATGTTCGCCTGCGGGCTCGCCGGCGTCCGGCCGGACCTCCTGTGCGTCGGCAAGGGCATCACCGGCGGCTACCTGCCGCTCGCGGCCACGTTCGCGACCGAGGAGATCTTCTCGGCCTTCCTCGGCCGCTACGAGGACTTCGTCACCTTCTTCCACGGCCACACCTACACCGGGAACCCGCTCGCCTGCGCGGCGGCCCTCGCATCCCTCGACGTGTTCGAGCGCGAGGACGTGCTCGCGCGATCGCGGCGCACCGCCGACCGCATCGGCGAGCTCCTCGCGCGCGAGGTCGAGCCGCTGCCGCACGTCGCCGAGGTGCGACGCCGCGGTCTCATGGTCGGCATCGAGCTGGTCGCCGACCGGGCGACGCGCGCCCCCTACGAGCCGGCGCTCCGGGTCGGCCACCGGGTGTGCGAGGACGTCCGCCGGCACGGCGTCGTCCTGCGGCCGCTCGGCAACGTGGTCGTGCTCATGCCGCCGCTCTCGCTTTCGCTCGACGAGGCCGAGCTCCTGGTCGAGGCGACGGCGCGCTCGATCCGCGAGGTCACGGGCGCGTGAGCCGCATCGTCCTCGTGACCGGCACCGACACCGGCGTCGGCAAGACCTGGATCTCCTGCGGGCTCCTGCGGAGTTGGCGCGCCGACGGGCTGCGGCTCGCCGCGCGAAAGCCCGCCGAGACCGGGTGCGAGGAGCGGGCCGGTTCGCTCCATCCCGCCGACGCGACGGCCCTCGCCGAGGCCGCGGGCGGAGGCGAGCCCGTCGAGTCCGTGTGCCGGTGGCGCTTCGCGGAGCCTCTCGCGCCCGCGGTGGCGGCGACCCGCGCGGGGCGGCGGATCGACACGAGCGGGATCGCGGCCGACTGCCTCGCGCGCTCGGCGGAAGTCGACCTGCTGCTGGTCGAGGGTGCGGGCGGGCTGCTCGTGCCCCTGGACGGCCGCGAGACCTTCGCCGACCTCGCCGGCGCGCTCGGCGCCCGGCTGGTCGTGGTCGTCGGGGCCCGGCTCGGGGCGATCAACCACGCGATGCTGACGATCGGGGCGGCGCGCGCCCGCGGCCTCGAGGTGGCCGCGGTGGTCGTGAACCACGTGCTTCCCGGGCGGGACCTCGCGACCGAGACGCTCGCCGCGACGCTCGCGGACCTGGGCGCCTGCGACACGATCGTCGAGACGCCGCACGGCGAGGCGCCGGACCGGCCGCTCGTCGCGGTGGCCCGGGGAATCGCCGCCGTCCGGACCTGAGCGCCCGTCCCGGTCGCGTCTACTCGCGCGGCGAGACGATCTTCACGCCCATCGTGGCGAAGCGGTTGCCGTCGGCGTCGAACACGTCGACCCGCCTCACCTCGACGGTCTCGTCGAACGAGAGCGCGAAATTCGCGTGCGGGCGTCCGCCCGGACGGGAGCGGCCGTTCACGATGTCGTAGGAGTAGCTCTCGACCACGGGCGTCGCGCCGTTCACCGAGTACTCGACCTCGACCCGCACGCCGGGGGAGTCGATCTTCTGCCCCTGCGCGTCGAGCAGCTTGTCGAAGCCGCTGTTCACGTAGCCCTCGCGCGTCCGCACGAGGACGTCGCCGCCTCGCGAGAAGCGGATCGGGCTCTGCGAGTCGATGACGAACACGAGCCCGGTGCGGAGCACCGGGTGGTTCGCTTCCGGCGTGACGCCGATCAGGCCGAAGCGCACGCCCGAGGAGTCGTAGGCCCCCATCGAGACCACCTCGACCAGGTCGCCCTTGAAGATGTCCTCGGGGTTCGAGAGGAAGCCCTTCGCCTTCGCCTTGCCGTCGACCACGTCGAAGGGGAGGGTCGCGTCGCGCGCCACGCCGTTCACCCGGAGTTCGAGGCGGATCTCGTTGCCCGCCGCCGTCACCTTCTTGCCCGCCGCGTCGCGCACGGCCGGAAGCACGAGCGAGACCTGGCCTCCGCCGTACTGCGAGACGCGCAGCCCGCCCGCCTTCGCGATGACGAGCGGCGATGCGCCGCCGACCACGGGTCCCACCGAGAGGTACATCGACTGCTTGTGGGCGCGGGCCGACCCCGGGCCGACGACCAGGGCAGCCGCGGCGACGAGGAGGGCGAACAGGGAGCGGGGGCGCATGGACATGGGGGCACTTCGCTTTCGGGCCGGTTCGGCCGTGGGAGCTCCCGCGACGTGGAACGACGCGGGTCGACTCCGGAATCAAGCACGGCCGCCCGCACCAAGGGAAGCCCGAATTCCGGTCCCGGGGGGGCCTTCCCCGCCGGCGGGTTGCGCCCCGGGGGGCCACCGGTCGAAAGTCGGCCCGGGAGGAGCACCATGCTCGCATTTCCTCGGGGATTCCTGTTCGGGGCGGCCACCGCCGCCCACCAGGTCGAAGGCGGCTGTCTGAACAACCACTGGTCGGAGTGGGAGCACCAGCCCGGCACGATCCGGGACGGCTCGACCGCCGACGTGGCCTGCGACCACTACCGGCGCTTCCGGGACGACTTCGCACTCGCCTCGAGCCTCGGCCAGAACGCGCAGCGCATCTCGATCGAGTGGGCCCGGATCGAGCCCGAGGAGGGCCGCTTCGACCGCCGCGAGATCGACCACTACCGCGCGGTCCTCGACTCGATCCGCGAGAACGGCATGGAGCCGCTCCCGACGCTCCACCACTTCACGCACCCCTCCTGGGTCGCGGCCGACGGTGGATGGGAGAACCCGCGCATCGTCGACCGGCTCGCCCGCTACGTCGAGCACGCCTCGCGCGAGCTCGGCGACCGCACCTCGTTCTGGTGGACGATCAACGAGCCGATGGTCGCCCCGGCGCTCTGCTACCTGATGGGCATCCACCCGCCCTGCGTGCGCGACATCTCGCGCGCGCTGCCCGTCTCGCGCCACGTGCTCCTCGCCCACGGGGCGATGTACCGCGCGATCCACGGCGCGACGACGCACCGGCCGAAGGTCGGCCCGGTGCTCCAGATGCCGTTCATCGACGCGCTCGACCCGTCGTCCGAGGAGGACCGGGCCGCGGCGGCGCAGCAGGACTTCCTGTTCAACCAGTACTACCTCGAGGGCCTGCGCCACGGCGTCGTCGCGCCGCCGGTCGGCGGCGGCGAGGAGATCCCCGGGCTCGCCGGGTCGTACGACGTGATCGGGCTCAACTACTACGCGCGCATGCTGGTCTCGGGCCGCGGCGACATGGCGCACCCCGCGGGCGGCGCGCACGGGGACGGCGACGGCGACGGCGCGACCGCGTCCGAGGGCATGCGGCTGCGTCGCCCCGACGAGCCGTCGGAGTTCGACGACCAGATGGGCTGGGAGGTGTGGCCGCGCGGGCTGCGCGAGCAACTGCTGCGGCTCTCGTCGTTCGGCGTGCCGCTCTACGTGACCGAGAACGGCATGGCGACGCGCGACGAGCGCGCGCGCTGCCGCCACCTGCTCGCGCACCTCGCGGAGGTCCACGCGGCGATCCGCGGCGGCGCCGACGTGCGCGGCTTCCTCTACTGGACGCTGCTCGACAACTTCGAGTGGGCCGAGGGCTACACGCGCACCTTCGGGCTGATCGAGATCGACCGCGCACGCGACCTCGAGCGCAAGCCGCGCGAGGCGGCGCGCCTCTACGGGGAGATCGCGCGCCGCGGCGGGATCGACGAGGAGACGCTGCGGAAGTTCGAGGTGGCGGCGGGCTGAGGGGGAGTCGTTCCGGGCCTCGGGGCGGTCTCCGCGATCGCCGCCCGCGGTGTCGACCCGTGAAGTCGCGCCCGTGGCGGGGCCACCCCGTCGTTGGCCCGCCCCTCCCCGGTCTGCGACAGGTTCCCCGTGCCCGTCGCCCGCATCGACTCCCTCGCCTACGGGCCCCACGGCGTCGCGCGGGTCGACGGCAAGGTCCTCTTCGTCCGCGGGGTGGCACCGGGCGACGTGGTCGAGGTCCGGGTGCGCGAGGACCGCGGGCGCTTCGCGTGGGCGGACGCCGTGCGCGTCGTCGAGCGCGGGCCGGCGCGGCGCGATCCCCCCTGCGAATACCTGCCGCGATGCGGAGGCTGCCCCTGGCAGCAGGTCGACGACGACGAGCAGGCGCGCGCGAAGGAGTCGATCGTGCGAGACCTGCTCGCGCGCGTCGGCGGCATCGACTCGCCCGAGGTGGTGCCGATCCTTCGACCCTCGCCGGCGTTCGGCTACCGCCGCCGCCTCTCGATGCGGATCGCCGAGCGCCGCGTCGGCTTCCTCGAGGCGGCATCCCACGACCTCGTCCCGATCGATCGCTGCCTGCTCGCGGCGCCGGAGCTCGAAGGCGCGATCGCCGTCGCGCAGGCCTGGGTCGCCTCGCTGCGCACGCGGCTCAACCGGCTCGAGATCGCGAGCGTCGGGCCGGCCCTCGACGCACCCGGCGACACGCCCGGCGCTGCGTTCGTCGATGCGACCGGCCCCGGGCGCTTCGTGCTGGTCGGCC